>JAICJJ010000176.1 GCA_025928535.1 Thermomicrobiales bacterium | reverse complement strand
GCTCTGGGCGCACCAACTGGACGCGTTGCGCGACGACCTCGATCGTTTCGTCGCGTCCGGCCGGCCGGTCATCGGCATTTGCAACGGGTTTCAGGCGCTTACCCGGCTGGGGCTGCTCCCCGGCGCGCTCGCGCCGAACGCCTCCGGCCGCTTCGTCTGCCGCTGGGTCTGGCTGCAACGACCGGAAAACGCGCGCTCGCCGTTGCTCGCCGGCATCGATTGGATCGCGCTGCCGGTGGCGCACGGCGAAGGCCGCTTCGTCGCCGGTCCCGGCGGGGTCGCCGAACTTTCGCGGCGCGGCTTGATCGGATTGACCTATTGCGGGGCCGATGGGAGCGCGCTGGGTGGCGCGGACGATCCGAACGGGTCGGACGGCGCCATCGCCGCGCTGACGAACGACGCCGGCAACGTGCTGGGGCTGATGCCGCACCCGGAACGGTGCGTTGGGCCAGGGCAAGCGCCGGCGGGACGCGACGATGGCGCGGGGCTGGCCATCTTCCGCAACGCGGTCGCCCTGGCGCGAGGCTGACCGATGACGACCTACGCCGAAACCGGCGTCCATCTCGACGACGCGCGCGACGTCACGGCGCGGCTGGCGGAAATCGTGCGCGGCGCGCGGACCGGCGATGTGCTGGCTGACGTCGGCGCGTTCGGCGGCATGTTCGCGCTCGACGGCTGGCGCGGCGTCGCGCGGCCGGTGCTGGTCGCGTCGGCTGACGGCGTCGGCTCGAAGGTGAAGATCGCGGCGGCGCTCGGCCGGCTCGACGGCCTCGGCTTCGATCTCGTCAACCATTGCGTCAACGACATCGCCGTTCAGGGCGCGCGACCCCTCTTTTTCCTCGACTACCTGGCGATGCACCGGGCCGAGCCGGCGATGGTCGCCGCGCTGGTCGAAGGAGTCGCCGCCGCCTGCCGCGCGGTTGGCATGCCGCTGCTCGGCGGCGAAACGGCGGAAATGCCCGACGTCTACGCGCCAGGCGATTTCGATCTGGCCGGCTTCATCGTCGGCATCGCCGACCGCGACGCCCTCGGCCGCAACGGCGAACCGGCGGCGGGCGATTTTCTTCTCGGCTTGCCGTCGAGCGGCCTGCACACCAACGGCTACACGCTCGCCCGGCAAGCGTTGCCGTCCGCGACCTGGAATCGATTCGAGCCCGATCTTGGCGCGACGATCGGCGAGGCGCTGCTGACGCCGCATCGCTCCTATCTGAGCGAGATCGAAGCGTTGACGGCGGCGGGCGCGCGCGCCTTCGCCCACATCACCGGCGGCGGTTTTCCGGACAACGTCGCGCGCATCTTGCCGTCGGACATCGCGGCCGAAATCGATCGCGACGCATGGCGGCCGCCGCCGATTTTCCGGCTGATCGCGGCGGCGGGCGGCGTGCCGCGCGACGAACTCTACCGGGTGTTCAACATGGGCATCGGGCTGGTCGCGGTCGTGCCGGCCGATGATCTCGATGCGGCGTTGATCGCAGCGCCGGAAGCGGTCGTGATCGGCCGCCTGACGCCGCGGGACGGCGATGCGGCGCGAATGATCGGCGGGGATGTCGGAGGCTGAGTCGAAGCGCGGGGAGGGCGGCATGACCGAAAGAAGCGACGAGATTCGCGGCGAGGCGATCGCCGAGGGCAAGACCAAGGTCGTCCACGCGCACGCAAGCGAGCCGGCGCTGGCGGTCATCGTCCACAAGGACGCCATCACGGCTGGCGACGGCGCGCGCCGCAATGAATTGCCGGGCAAGGGTGGATTGAGCGGCCGGACCACCGCCAACGTCTTTCGCCTGCTCGGCCGCGAAGGGATCGAAACGCATTTCGTCGACGCGCCGGCCGATGAAGCGATGATCGTCCGCCGCTGCCGAATGATCCCGCTCGAAGTGGTGATGCGCCGGATCGCGACCGGGTCGTACCTGAAGCGGAACGCCGTCGCCGAAGGCACGCGCTTCGATCCGCCGCTGGTCGAATTTTTCTTCAAGGACGACGCGGCCCACGATCCGCTCGTCGATGAAGCATGGATCGCCGCTCACGAAGTCGCCGATCTCGGCGAAATTCGCCAGATGGCCGAAACGGGGCGACGCGTCTTCGCCGCGCTCGAACGCGCCTGGGCCGCGCAGGATGTGCAACTCGTCGATCTGAAAATCGAATTCGGGCGGGACACGGACGGCCGGCTGGTCGTCGCCGACGTGATCGACAACGACTCCTGGCGGCTCTGGCCGGGCGGCCGCAAGGAAGAGATGCTCGACAAGCAGATCTATCGCGACACGGTCGAGGTCAACGACGAGGCGTTGCGGCGCGTCCTCGCGAAATATCGGCAAGTCGCGGCGATGACCGACGCGTTCGCGACGGCGGCGCCCGCGACCCGGCAGGAATCAGCGGCGGAGGCGCCGCGTCGCGACGCAGCGGACAAGCCGCGCGAGGCGTGCGGCGTCTTCGGCGTCTGGGGCGCGGAAACCGGCGCGGCGCGGACGACGCTGATCGGCTTGATGGCCCTGCAACACCGCGGGCAGGAAAGCGCCGGCGTCGCGGTCTTGCGCGACGGCGCGATCCAGGTCGTTCGCGGCATGGGTCGGGTCGACCAGATTTTCCGGCAAGAGCAGGTCGACGCGCTCGACGGCGTGGCGGCGATCGGGCACACGCGCTACTCGACGATGGGCGCGCCCCGGATCGAAAACGCCCAACCGGCGTTGATCGAAACGGCCAACGGCGTCCTCGCCCTCGCGCACAACGGCAACGTCGTCAACCCGACCGTGCTGCGCCGGCTGGTCGGCGAGCGAGGCGGCGCGCCGACCTCCGGCTCCGACAGCGAATTGCTCGGCTGGCTCGTCGCCCTCGGCGAAGGAACCTGGGAAGAGCGGATTCGCCGGATGATGCATCTGGCGAACGGCGCCTACTCGCTAGCGATCCTGACCCCGGACGCCCTGTTCGCCGTTCGCGATCCGCTCGGCTTGCGGCCCTTGTGCCTCGGCTGGCGCGACGGCCACTGGCTGATCGCCTCGGAAAGTTGCGCGCTCGACACGGTCGGGGCCGATCTCGTGCGGGACATCCAGCCAGGCGAAATCTTGCGGATCGACGACGCGGGCCTCCAGAGCGCGCTGCTGGAGCATCCGCCGACGCCGGCGCTCTGCGTCTTCGAGCAGATCTACTTCGCCCGGCCCGACAGCGTCATCGCCGGCAAGACCGCGTTCGAAGCGCGGGTGGCGATGGGGCGGGAATTGGCGCGCGAACATCCGGCGGCGGCCGATCTGGTCATCGGCGTGCCCGATTCTGGCGTGCCGGCGGCGATCGGCTTCGCGCAGGCGGCGCGGCTGCCGCTGAGCGAAGGGCTGATCAAGAATCGCTACGTCGGCCGCACCTTCATCCAGCCCGATCAGCATTCGCGGCAAGCCGGCATCCGCCTCAAGTTCAACCCGCTGCGCGGCGCGGTCAAGGACAAGCGGGTGGTCGTCGTTGACGACAGCATCGTCCGCGGCAACACGATGCCGCAGATCGTCGACCTGCTGCGCCGCGGCGGCGCGACCTCCGTTCATCTCCGCATCTCGTCCCCGCCGATCGCCAACGTCTGCCACTTCGGCATCGACATGGGCGACCGGAACAGCCTGATCGCGCATGGGCACGATCTCGACGAAATCCGGCGACGGATGGGCGCCGACAGCCTCGGCTATCTCAGCCTCGGCGGGCTCCTCGCCGCGGCCAACGGCGCGCACCACTGCCTTGGCTGCCTGACCGGCCGCTACCCGATGGCGATCGAAGGCGCGGCCGCCAAAGGCGATTTCGAATCGATCGTCGATGAAGCCGTGACCGCGTTGCAGGAGGCGTAGATGGAACGGGGGCTGCGCATCCTCGTCGTCGGCGCGGGGGGGCGGGAGCACGCGCTCGTTCGCCGTCTCGCGGCGTCGCCGTCCGCCGGCGCGCTTTTCGCCGCGCCGGGCAACCCCGGCACGGATGAGTTGGCGGCGCCGGTTCCGATCGGCGCGACCGAAGTCGAACGGCTGGCGGATTGGGCCGCGGCCAACCGGATCGATCTCGTCGTGATCGGCCCCGAAGCGGCGATCGAGCGAGGACTGGCCGATCTGCTCCAAGATCGAGACATCCCGGTGTTCGGTCCGACGCGAGCGGCTGCCGAGTTGGAATGGTCGAAAGCCTTCGCCAAGCGGTTTTGCACCGAATTCGGCATCCCGACCGCCGCCTACGCGGTGTTCGACGATCCGGAGCGGGCAATGGCGCATGTCGATGCGTCGTCGTTGCCGTTGGTCGTCAAGGTCGACGGTCTGGCGGCGGGTAAAGGCGTCTGGATCTGCGAAACGCGCGAGCAGGCGCGGACGGCCGTGCTCTCCGCGTTGATTGACGGTGCGTTCGGCGCCTCGGGCGGCCGAATCGTGATCGAGGAATTTCTGACCGGGGAAGAAGCGAGCGTGGTCGCGCTGTGCGACGGCGAGCGCGTGGCGCCGTTGCCGCCGGCCCGCGACTACAAGCGGCTCGGCGACGGCGACGTGGGGCCGAACACCGGCGGCATGGGCGGCTACGCGCCCCATCCGGACATCGACGACCTCACGCTCGCCGACATCGCGCAGACGATCCTCCAGCCGGCTATCGACGGTCTGCGCGCGATGGGGCGGCCATATCGCGGGGCGCTCTACGCCGGATTGATGCTGACGGCCGCGGGATCGAAACTGCTCGAATTCAATTGCCGATTCGGCGACCCCGAAACGCAGGTGACGTTGCCGTTGCTCGAAGGCGACTTCGCGCAGACGCTGCGCGATTGCGCAACCGGCCGGCTCGATCCCGGCGCGGTTCGCTGGCGAGCGGGGGCGGCGGCCTGCGTCGTCCTGGCGGCGCCGGGCTATCCGGAGCGGGCCATGACTGGAAGTCCGATCGATGGCATCAGCGACGCCGAAGCGATTGGAGCGACCGTGCTGCACGCGGGCACGGCCCGGCGCAATGGCGCGCTCGTGACCGCGGGCGGGCGTGTGCTCTCCGTGGTCGGCGAAGGCGCGACGCTGGCGGAGGCGCGACGGCTGGCTTACGCCGGCGCCGAACGCATCACGTTTCCCGGTCGGCAGATGCGGCGCGACATCGGCGCGCGGCAGGCGGCGCGGGTATGAAGCGCCTGGTGGTTCTGGCGTCCGGAGCCGGGTCCAACCTGCGGGCGATCCTGGAGGCGCGGGCGCGTGGCGAACTCGACGCCGACGTCGCGGCGGTGGTCAGCGAGCAGGCCGGCGTCGGCGCGCTGACGATTGCGATGGAGGCGGGCATCCCGGCGATCTGCCTGCCGCTCCGGGACCGGCGCGACCACGCGGCGCGGCGTGCCTACGACGCGCGGCTGGCGCGGGTCGTGGCGGCGTTCGAGCCCGATCTGATCGTGCTTGCCGGCTGGATGCTGCTGTTGTCCGACGCGTTTCTCGATCGCTTTCCGGATCGGATCGTCAATGTCCATCCAGCGCTGCTGCCGGATGACGGAGGTCCAATCGTGGCGACGAGCCGCGGCATGCAGCCGGCGCTGCGGGGCGCGCGGGCCGTACGTGAAGCGTTGCGCCTCGGCCTGCCGGTCACCGGCGCGACGGTGCATTGGGTGACGCTCGCCTGCGACGCCGGTCCGGTGATCGAGCGCGCGGAAACGCCGATTCTGGCGAATGACGACGAAGCGCGACTGCACGCCCGGATCAAATCGCTCGAACACCGGCTGCTGCCCGAAGCGATCGGGCGCGTGCTGCTTGAGCGGAGCGGTCGATCGAATGGCGCTGAGGAGGAGATGATCGTGGTGGGGGAGATGCGATGACGGTTGAATCCAACCAGGACGATGCGCGAGTCGTGATTTTGATGGGGTCGAAGAGCGATCTGCCCCATGCCGAGGCGATCGCCGGGGCGCTGCGGGAGTTCGGCATCGGCTGCGCCATGCGGGTCGCTTCCGCGCACAAGGTGACGCGGCATCTGATCGATCTCCTGGCGACATACGACGCGGCGGACGCGCCACGGGTCTTCATCACCATCGCCGGGCGCTCGAACGCCCTCTCCGGCGTCGTCGACGCCAACGTGCGCTGGCCGGTGATCGCCTGTCCGCCCTCCAGCGACCGCTACGGCGGCATGGACATTCTTTCTTCGCTCCGGATGCCGAGTGGCGTCGCGCCGGTGGTCATCCTGGAGCCGGCGGCGGCGGCGCTGGCCGCGGCCAAGATGCTGGCGCTGGCCGATCCGACCATGGCCGAGCGGGTCGCCCGGTTTCAAGTCCAGCAACAGGAGCGCGCCATCGCCGACGATCGGGCGGTCGCACCGGGAGCCTGAGACAAAGAGTCGGGGAGTTGGGAAGTCGGGAAG
>JAICJJ010000425.1 GCA_025928535.1 Thermomicrobiales bacterium | reverse complement strand
GGCCGGTCGAGCCAGATCGTGCCATGCTCGGCCGAAAACGCCATGTTCGTCACGCCGGCGAGGTCGGGGGCGATCGGCGGCCGCAGCGACGGGTCGATCGACTTGCGGCCGGCGTCGATGATGATGCGGTCGGGCGCGGGCCGGCTCGTCACCGGGGTCAGCAACGTCAGCGCTGGTTCGACCGGGGCGTCGAGTTCCCGGGAGAAGCCGTCGCCGAGGGTCGCTCCTCCCGCTTGCACTTCGGTCACGCCGGGGAGGTGGGCGGTCGTCAGGTAGGTGCCGCTGCCGCCGCAGGAGACGATCTCGACCGGCAGGCCGGCGTCGCGCACGGCCGCCGCCGTCTCCGTCAGGAGGCCGACCGCGTGCTCGATCGTTGGAATCCGCTCGTCGCGGTTCGGGACCCCGACGGCGTGCCCTTCCCAGGCCATCACGCCGGCGAAGCGGAGATGCCGCCGCCGCGCGATCTCCCGCGCCAAGGCGACCGTCGGCTCGCCCGGCGCGACGCCAGCGCGTCCCATGCCGGTTTCGACTTCGATCACGATCCGGGGCTTGACGCCGAATTCGCGGCCGGCGGCGTCGAGATCGTCGAGCGCGCGTGGATCGTCGACCGCGACGGCGACATCTGCGCCGGACGAGGCGAGGAGCGCGCCGAGCCGCCGCGACTTGATCGGCCCGACGATCTGGTTGGCGATCAGGATGTCCCGAATGCCGCTCGCCGCCATCACTTCCGCCGCGCCCAACTTGGCGCAGGTGACGCCGATCGCGCCGGCCGCGAGTTGACGGTGAGCGATGGCCGGTGTGTTGTGCCCCTTCGCGTGCGGTCGCCATTGGACGCCGGCCGCCCGCAGCGTGCCGGCGATGTGGGCGATGTTGCGATCCATCGCGTCGATGTCGATGACGAGCGCCGGCGTGTCGAGTTCCGCGAGCGGACGGCCGACGAGCGAACTGAGCATGGAGCCTCCCCAGATTGCTGTCGCCCGGCGGTCGGGCGCGATTCCCTGTCGGCGGCAGTATGGCGGATCGGACCGGCGCCGCGTGGCGACGATCGGGCGATCGCGTTTCAATCAGCCCAGAGCCGGGCGCTGGCCAGCCGCGCGCCTTCGGCGAGCGCGGCCAGTTTGGCATAGGCGATGTCCGGAACGACGGCCGAGCGGCCGGCGATCGTGCCGAAACCGCAATCGACGCTCGCGATCACCCGCTCGCGCCCGACGACCCGCGCGTACCGTTCGATCCGTTGCGCCACGACCTCCGGATGCTCGATGTAGTTCGTGCACGAATCGATCACGCCCGGGATCAACACCTTGTCGTCGGGCAGCGGCAAAGCAGCGAACGCCGCCCACTCATGTTCGTGGCGCGGATTGGCTCCTTCGAGCGAAAGGCCGTTCGCGTCGATCTGGTAGATGAGGTCGAGGATGTCGCGCAGCGCCACGTCGTGGTGATGCGGGCCGGGATAGTTGCCCCAGCAGACATGGACGCGCACGCGCTCCGGATCGATCCCCGCCAGCGCGCGGTTGAGCGCTTCGATGTGCATCGCCGCGACGGCGCGAAACTCGGCGAGCGGCCGGTCAGCGAACTGGAGATGGCGGCCGAGCGCGAGGTCGGGACAATCGACCTGCAGCAGAAAGCCACAGCCGACGATGGCGCGGTATTCCTCGCGCAAGGCGTCGGCGAGCGCGAAAAGATAGTCGCGGCGGCTGGGGAAAGAATTCGTGCCCATCAGCATGGCGACGCTGCCGGGAGAAACAGCGGGCAGAAACGCTTCCGCGACGGGCTGGTTGGCAAGCGCGGCGGCGAAGTCGTCGAGTTCCGCCGCGAGTCGGTCCCAGCCGACGTAGGCGATCGGGCCGTCGTTGCGCGGCAGCGGCGGCCGTGCTTGTTCCGACCCGTTTTCGGTGAAGAGGCGCCGCGCGATCTCCGGAAAATCGGCCACGTCGCGCGGCGCGAACGGCTGCGGCGTCGCCGCGCCCTGAAAGCCGGTCAGACGATCGGCGATGTAGTGAGCGAAGCCGGGCTTGCCCATCTCGCCGTCGCTGACAATGTCGATGCCGGCCGCGACTTGCCGGTCAACGGCGTCCCGGACGGCGTCGCGCACCCGCTCACGGTCGGCCTCCCCCTGTCCGGAACCCAGCAGCGCCGGCAGGAGGTCGGGCGGCCGGGGGAGGCTGCCGACATGGGTCGTGAGGATGCGATCCGTGCTGCGCTTCATGCGGTCAAGCGTACACCCGCCGTCGGCACGACTCGGCCATCAGATCGAATGGGAGAGACTGCGGTAGCGGTCGGCAAGCGCCCGATCGCCGTAAGCCGTGCCGCCGTGAATCCGACCGTAGGCCGTCAGCGCCAGGCTGCCGGGGTCGAAATCGAGCACGACCGGCAAATTGGCGTTCGTCGCGTCGTCGGCGACACCGATCATGTGGCCGATGACGTTCCGCACATGCCGACGCCCGCATGGCATCGCCTGTTCCCAATTTTCCCGCCCCGACTGTCATGCCGAGTTTGTCGAGGCATCTCGTCCTCTGTAGCCAGAAACGACGAGATCCTCGACTTCGGTCGGGATGACGATGGGGAAGGCTCGGGATGACCGGGGAGGTCCGACGTCTTGCGCGTCTTGTCTACGCGCCGGCGAATCGGCCATTGCGCCAGACCCGGATCGGGGCGTCGGCCGCCGGCGCGACACACGCGGCCGCTTGCGGCTGGGCCTGGGCGACGGCGTCGCGGGCGGTGCTCGCGCCGGCGGCGGACGACGCGGCGACGCCGAAGGCGATCCCCACAGCCAACGTGAACAGATGCAGCCACCGGGTTGTTCCATTGTTCGCGCGCATGACAGGTCTCCATCGCTTGCTCGGACACTGGTGGCTCGCCGGGCGTCGTGGGCGTCAGCCTGATCCCGTAGCCACGCCCGCATCCTGCGACTGTGCCGGAGGGCGCACATCGCCCGGAATGCGCAATCGCGCGCGCCGATCGCATCACCGGCCCATACCTCGACATGCGTAGGGTCACCCGCGGGAATCAGCTCTGGGAGATGGGCTTCCGCGCCGGGTTACACGTTGCCCTGGCCGAAAGCGGCGCCGCATCGGCGGGCGATGGCGCCCACGGACCGAGCGTGATCTGCGCGCCCGGCGGCAACTCATGTCGTGCCAGCCGGATTTCCGGGAACGGCGGGGGCGACCGTCAGGACGATCGCCAACAGCGGGCCGCTGCCGTCGTTGCGCAACATGGCGCTGGCCGCGCTGGGGATCAGCGTTCCATCTCCCGGCAGGAGCGTGGCCGCGCCCGCGTCGGCGAGCAATTCGTTGTCCGGACCATGGGGCGTCTGGACCCAGGCGATCCCGCGCGCCAGCATCAGGGTGAGCGCGCCCGCTTCGACGCCGATGGCCATG
>JAICJJ010000622.1 GCA_025928535.1 Thermomicrobiales bacterium | reverse complement strand
GGTTCGGCATCGCTGGCTCCTCCGGACGCGTTGGCGACCCATTCTACGAGGCGGACCCGCCGGGTGTGCTACGATGGAGCATGAGAACGCATGTTCGCATTGTGCGCCGAAGCGGAGATCACCCCATGTACACCTTGGAAGAGCAAAAGACGATCGTCTTCGCCAACGCCGACGGCGATCTGGTCGCCGTCCATTGTCCCCGCCTCGCGCCCGCCTTCGGCGGTGAGCCGACGATTTCGCTGCGGCTGGCGCCGCGCCGCGAGGCGGGTCAATTGACCGTGCCGCTCTCGATTCTGGAAGCGCGCCAACTCGGCGCCGCGTTGTTGCAGATGGTCGCCTATACCGAATCGGAAGAATTTTCCAACCTCGGCGGATGAGCCGCCCGGCTCAGCCCGGTATCGCTCGTCACCCTGACGAAGGAAGGATCTCGGCTGATCGGTTCGCGCCGTCCCGTGCATCGAGATGCTTCGGCGGCGGCCTCAGCATGACGATTGACGCCGGTCGGACCACTCGGCATGACGCACAACGCATGACACTGGAGCGCGGCTGGGCGGCTCAGACCGGGAGCCGGGCTTCTTCCAGGTCGAGCTCGCGTTCGACCCGACGCAGGACGTCGTCGCTGATCGCTCCTTCGTCGCGCAGCCGCACCAATGCCGAGCGTTCGGCGGCCAGCACCTCGCGCTCGAGCCAGCGATGCTGCTCGATGTGGTCCCTGGTTTCGGGAATCTTGCTGTCCCCGCTCAGCACCGCAAGTTCGTGGGCGTAGCGTTTCCGCAGCGCCGCCACGAGTTGCGGCGCGATCCGGTCTTCTCCTTCCAGCGCCGACAGGCGGGCGAGCGCCGCTTCGGCCGCCGTCCGCCGCGCCAGGATCTCTTCGCGCCGTTCATCGGCGGCCGCCACTACGCCGAGTCGCCGGATCAGCAACGGCAAGGTCAATCCCTGTCCGACGAGGGTCACGGCGATGACGACAAAGGCGAAAAAGACGATCTCGGCCCGCGCCGGAAAAGGCCTGCCCAGATTGGTCACGAGCGGCGTCGACAGCGCGGCAGCAAGGGTGTCGCCCCCACGCAGGCCACCCCAGGCGATGATCGCGACGCCGCGCCAACCGCCCTCGGCGAACGCGCCCGGCCCGTGCGCCGCCAGCGTCGAGAGCGCGACCCAGACGATCCGCGTCAGGCTGACCGCCAGGGAAATGGCGACCGCCGACGCGATCAATTCGGCCGTATTCGCGTGGCTCAGCGCGTTCCAGATCGACCGCAATTGCAAGCCGACCAGGATGAAAAGGAGGCCGTCGATAACGAACACGACGAGGTCCCAGACGGCCCGCGCCTGCAAACGTGTGGTTGCGCTTTCAATGCGCGCCTCGCGCCGCCCGACGTAGAGGCCAGCGATCACCACCGCCAGAATTCCTGACGCGCCGATCCGGTCGGCCGGCAAATAGGCGGCGAAGGGGGTCAACAACCCGACGATGATCACGATGTGCGGGTCGTCGGTGCGTGCGCGCGCCGCCGCGCTGAGCCAGCCGACCGCCAGCCCGATGGGAATGGCGCCGGCGACCGCCACCACGAATTCGGCGCCGGTCTGCGCGACGGAAAAGACGCCGGCGACGGTCGCGACGATGGCTATCCGGAATGCGGTCAGGCTGGCCGCGTCGTTGACGAGGCTTTCCCCTTCCAGAATCGTCTGGATTCG
>JAICJJ010000043.1 GCA_025928535.1 Thermomicrobiales bacterium | reverse complement strand
TGCGATCCTGATTCTGGTCCTGACCTTCAACATCATCGGCGACGGCATGCGCGACCTGTTCGACCCCCGGCTCCGAACCCGATGACGGACGCTTCCGACGCCATCTGGCGGATGAGCGCGGCGACGATCGCGCAACGGGTCCGCGCGCGGGACGTTTCGCCGACCGAGGTGGTCGACGCGGCGTTGCGGCGCATCGACCGGCTGAACGGCCGCCTCAACGCGTTTTGCACATTGACGCCCGAGTTTGCCCGGGCCGAGGCGCGCCGCGTCGAAGCGGCGCTGAACGCCGGCGAGGCGGTCGGCCCGCTTGCCGGCGTGCCCGTGGCGATCAAGGACCTCGTGCTGACGAAAGGCATCCGCACCGTTTCCGGCTGCTGGGCCTATGCCGACTTCGTACCGGACGAAGACGATGTCGTGGTCGAGCGCCTGAAAGCCGCCGGCGCGATCGTCGTCGGCAAGACCAACGTGTCGGAATTGGGCTACACCGGGTTGGGCGGCAATCCGGTCTTCGGCGAGACGCTGAATCCCTGGAATCCGGCGCTGACCTCCGGCGGGTCGAGCGCGGGATCGGCGGCGGCGGCAGCGACTGGCATGACGCCGTTCGCGATCGGCAGTGACGGCGGCGGGTCGATCCGGATTCCGAGCGCCTTTTGCGGCCTCTACGGCTTCAAGGCGTCGTTCGGGCGCGTTCCGCTCTATCCGGGATGCCGCGACGAGCGTTTCCCCGGCGTGTCGGGCTGGGAATCGATCGAACACATCGGTCCGATCAGCCGCACGGTCGCGGACAGCGCGCTGATGCTGTCGGTGATCGCGGGGCCGGACGACCGCGACCGGCACAGCCTGCCGGATAACGGCATCGACTGGCTGTCGAGCCTGGACGGCGGCATCGAGGGACTTCGCATCGCCTACAGCCCGGACTGGGGCTACGCCGCCGTCGATCCGGAGGTGCGGCGCATCGTCGATCGCGCCGTCGCCATCTTCGAGCGCGACCTCGGCTGCACGGTCGAGCGCGCCGACCCCGGATTCGACGATCCCGCCGAGGCGTTCGACGCCACGATCGCGCTCGAGTTCGATCTGGTCGGCGCGCGCGCCATCGCGCGGCAATTGGGCGACCGGATGACGCCGTCGCTCCGGCGCTTCCTCGAACACGGCTGGACCGCCGAGGACTTCGCGAACGCGATCGTGACGCGCAAGGCCGTCGCCAACGCGATGTGGAAATTCATGCGGCGCTACGATCTGCTCCTCACCCCGACGCTGGCGACGACGGCGTTCCCCATCGGCATCGAGGGCCCGAGTCAGATCGATGGCCGCGCCTCGGCCGATTGGTCCCCGTTCACCTTCATCCTGAATCTGACCGGACAGCCGGCGGCGTCGATCCCCGCCGGCTGGACCGATGACGGCCTCCCCGTCGGATTGCAGATCGTCGGCCGGCATCTCGACGACGGGGGCGTGCTCCGCGCGTCGGCGTCATTCGAAGCCGCGGCGCCATGGGCCGATCGTTGGCCCCCGCTCTTCGCGGAGTGAGGCGGGCGGCTTCGCCACCTTCAAGATCCCGGAACATGCGGCGCGGCGCTTCCTCAGCCCCGCCGACGCGGACGCAGTGCGAAAATCGGCCAATCCGGGAATGAGGCCGGCACGACGAGATCATTGACGCGCCGGCCAGCTTCATCGACGGCGAGGGGAGGATGGCATGGCGGCGCAAGACGGCCGGCTGGCGGGACGGCGGGCGATCGTGACCGGGGCGGCGCACGGCATCGGGCGGGCGATCGCGCAGCGCCTGGCGCATGACGGCGCGCGGGTCGCGCTGCTCGACCGGGATCGCGCGGCGGGGGAGGCGACGGCGGCGGCGATCCGCGACGGCGGCGGCGACGGCGGCGACGCGGCATTCATCGAATGCGATGTCGCCGATCCGGCGTCGGTGCGCGCGGCGGTGGCGCAGACGGTCGATTGGCTCGGCGGCATCGACATTCTCGTCAACAACGCCGGCATTCCCGGGCCGCTGGTTCCCGCGGACGAACTCGACCCGGCGGATTGGGCGCGGGTGCTCGCCGTCAACTTGAGCGGCGTCTTTCACTGCGCCAAATATGCGCTGCCGCTCCTCGAAGCGTCCGGGCACGGCGCGATGATCAACATCGCCTCGACCTTCGGCATGGTCGGCGCGCCCGGAGCGGCGGCCTATGGCGCGGCGAAGGCGGGAGTGATCGGGTTGACCCGGCAACTCGCGGTCGACTACACGCCGCGCGGCGTGCGGGCCAACGCCGTCAGTCCGGGCTACATCGACAACGACATGGACCGGCGGCGGTCGCGGATGACGCCGGAAGAGGCAGCGGCGGTCGTCGCGGAACGGGAGCGCGCCGCCCGGTTGCAGCCGGCCGGCCGGCAGGCGGACCCGGCCGAGGTCGCCGCCGTCGTCGCGTTTCTCGCCTCGGACGACGCGTCGTTCGTGACGGGCGCGACCATTCCGGTCGATGGCGGCTGCACCGCGTTTTTCAATCTCGGCCGCCGCTGAGCGCCGGACTGGCGTTCAGGACGTCGATTTCGGCCGTCGCTTGCCCCGCGCCGGGGAACGGAGGAGCGAGCGGGTTTGCCCGACCTCGGCGCCCTCCGGGAACGAAACGATCCCGAGACGCTCGAACAGCGCGCCGCTCGTGCGCATGCGATCCCGCGTCTCGGGAGCCGCTTCCGCCGCCAGTTCCGCGATGATCGCGTTGAAGACGGCGAGCGGACCGATCATGGACTGGAAAAACGAAATCGATTCGGTCCGGGTGACGAGCGCGTGGTCGGCGACCGCCGCCAGCGCGGACGCCTGATTGTCGACGATCGCGATCGTCGTCGCGCCGCGCTCCCTGGCGAATTGCAGCGCCGCCAGCGTTTCGGGAACGACCCACCAGGCGGAGGTTCCCAGCACGACGTCCCGTTCGTCGATCGAACTGAGCCGGGCGGCGAGCGACACGTTGCCCCTGATTTCCGCATCGACCGGAAACCCCATGAAGCGGCAAAGATGGGCGAAGATGAGGGCGACGCCGGCGTGGCTGCCGGAGCCGACGACCAGGACCGAGCGGGCGCGTTCGATCGCGCGGGCGGCGCGGCGAACGTCGTCGCGGTCGAGCAGCGCGCGCGTCGCCGTCAGGTTGCGGATTTCCTGGTCGATCGAGCCGAGCACGACATCGCCCGTCTGGTCGCCGGCGTGCGCTTCCATCAGCGCGAGCGCGTCGAGCGAATTCAGGTACTGGTGACGGATCGCTTCCTGGAACTCCGGAAATCCCGCGTAGCCAAGGAGTTGCGCGAGGCGGACGATGGTCGATGGATGGACGCCGACGCGCGCGGCCAGATCGGTCGCCGTCGCGAACGCGGCGAATTTCGGGTTGTGCTCGATGTAGGCGATAGCGGCTCGCTGCTTGCGCGAGAGTTTCAACGTTTCGAGCGAATCGACGGCCGACGCCTCGGCGGTCGCCACCATGGCGCCGTTGTCCCGCAAGGGCGGCCGCGTCGATTCCGCGTTGGCCGCTGGTCGGTCCGGAATGCCGTTCGCCATCACGCGATCTCGGTCGGCATTCGCCGATGCCAGGAGGTCGCCTGCTCGTAGCGATGGGCCACGGCCAGCAACAGATCCTCGCGCCATGGGCGTCCGACCAGTTGCATGCCGACTGGCAAGCCCGCCGCCGTGAAGCCGCACGGCACGGAAATCGCCGGGAAGCCCGTCAGATCGAACGGAGCCGTGAAATCGACCAGCGCCGCGAGCGCATCGGGATCGGCGTCGTCGCCGACCGTCAGATCGCTTTCGAGCGGGGTCGCCGCGGTCGGCGCCGTCGGCATTGCCAGCACATCGACATCGGCCATGGCGGTCAGAAACGCCTCGGTCAGCGTTCGTCGCGCTTGCTGGCCCTGGAGATAGCGAACCGCCGGCGTGACCACGCCGAGTTCCAGTCGCTCCCGTACGGCGGGGCTGTAGTCTTCCGGCCGCTCGCGGAGCCATCGCAGATGCCAGGCGGCGGCTTCTGGCATCAGGATCGCCATCAAGGCGGCCACCGCGTCGCCCGGATCGGGCAGCGCGACCTCGGTCAGTGTGGCGCCGCCGTCGGCGAGCACCGAAATCGCCGTTTCGACAATGTCGCGGACCTCGGGCGCGACGCGGCGATTGAGCCAAGCGGTCGGGACTCCGACGCGGATCGGACGCGCCGAGCGGCCGTCCAATGCCGCGAGATAGTTGGGAACTGCCGTGGTCGAAGCCGTCGGGTCGGCGGCGTCCGCCCCGGCGATCACGGTCAACATCGCGGCGGCGTCGGCGACGGTGCGGGTCATCGGGCCGACGTGATCGGCTGACCAGGAGACCGGAACGACGCCATGGCGGCTGACGCGGCCGTAGCTCGGTTTCAGCCCGACGATGCCGGTGTAGGCGGCGGGGAGGCGAATGCTGCCGCCGGTGTCCGATCCCAGCGAGCCGTAACCCATGCCGGCCGCGACGGCGACGGCCGACCCGCTGCTCGACCCGCTCGCCGAACGATGCACATCCCACGGATTCAGAGATGGGCCGTAGTCGTCGTGGACGGCGGCGTAGGCGAATTCCAGCATGTTGGTCTTGCCGAGCAAGACCGCGCCCGCGGCGCGCAGCAGCGCGACGACCGTGGCGTCTTCGTCGGGGATGAAGTCGGCCATGATCCGGGAGCCGGCGGTCGTCCGCACGCCCCGTGTCCAGAAGAGATCCTTGACGGAGATCGGGATGCCGTGGAGCGGTCCCCGCCATTTTCCATCGGCGATCTCGCGTTCGGCGTGATGCGCGTCCGCCAGCGCCGATTCGGCGAGGACGGTCACGAAGGCATTCAGATTCCCGTCGTCGCGCGCGATGCGGTCGAGCGCCGCCTGGGTCAGTTCGACCGGCGAGACTTCCCGCCGCTGGACGCGTCGGGACGCCTCGACCAGGGGAAGATCCGGCGGGGCGTCCCGGATGCCATCAGCCATCGTTCCCTCCCTTCTCGATGGGAAGGGCGAAGATGGCGGCGGGTTCGACCTGGGGATCGGCGGCCAGGTCCAGCCGGCGCAACATGGCAAAGTGAGCGGCGGCTTGCGCCGCCAGGCGGATCGCTTCGCGCGATTCGAGATCGACGCCGGCGGCCGCGGCAATCGCGGTCAGATCGCTTGGCGTCGGCGCTGATGCGCGTTCGCCGGAAACCGGGTCGGTCATGGCATGCCCTCTCCAGGGAATCGATTCGCCGAGTCGCGTGCATGGCGCGTCACGTCAGTCCACGCGCCCGGTGACTTTCCGCGATACTGCGTGTCGCGGAAAGTGGATGATCGGAATAATGGATGGAGAAGGCAAAGATCGCCATGGACGGAGATGTTGCCGCCTTGCCCGATGCCGACCTGATCGGGTTCGCCCGAACGATTGGCCTCGCGCTGGACGCCGACCGCTTGCCGGCCGTGCGGACGGTGTTGAGCGAATTGCTCGAACTGGCCGCCCGGCTCGAAACGCTCGACCTCGACGGCGTCGAGCCAGGCGACGGCGATCCGACCGCCGCGTGGGAGGCGCCGGCATGACCAGCGATCCGCCGGCCCTGCCGGGACTCACGATCCGTGCGGCCGGGACGCTGCTTCGTGACGGGAGTTGCACATCGGTCGCTCTGACCGAGGCCGTGTTGGCGCGCCTCGCGGCGACCGAGTCGCGAATTCACGCGTACGCGTTCGTCTGCGCCGAATCGGCGCGCGCCGCGGCCACCGTCGCCGACCGCGAATTGATGGCCGGCAACGATCGGGGGCCGCTGCACGGGATTCCGGTCGGCGTGAAAGACGTCATCGACATCGCGGGGCTGCCAACTCGCTGCGGGTCCGCTTCGCGCGCCGACGCGGCTCCCGCGATGCGCGATGCGGCGGTCGTCGCGCGGCTGCGGGCTGCCGGCGCGGTCATCGTCGGCAAGACCGTCACCCACGAATTCGCGGCCGGGGTGACGAGTCCGCCCGCCCGCAATCCGTGGGACCCCGACCGCATCCCGGGCGGCAGTTCCGGCGGTTCGGCGGCGGCGGTCGCGGCGGGTTCCGCGCTCGCCGCGCTCGGGACCGACACCGCCGGCAGCATTCGGATTCCCGCGGCGCTCGTCGGCGCGGTCGGCCTCAAGCCGACCTACGGCAGCGTCAGTCGCGACGGGGTTTTCCCGCTCTCCTGGTCGCTCGACACCGTCGGTCCGCTGGCGACGACGGTCGATGACGCGCAATTGGTGTTCGAGGCGATTCGGGAGCCGGCGGGCGCGCCGTCGCCCGTGGACGGCGATTCGCTGGCAGGCGTTCGCCTCGGGGTTCCGCGGCCCTATTTTTTCGATCGATTGCAGCCGGATGTGGCGTCGGCCGTCGAGCAGGCGATCCGGCGTCTTGGCGATCTCGGCGCCACGATCATCGATGTCGATTGGCCCGACGCCGCCGTGGCCGCGGCCGTCGGCTTCGTGATTTGCCGTCCGGAACTCGCCGCCGTCCACGAACAGACGCTGCGGACGACGCCCGAACGCTTCGGACCGGTCCTGCGCGCCCGGCTCGAAGCGTTCAGCCTCTTTCCGGCGGCGGGCTACCTCCGGGGACGTCGCGCCCAGGTCGCGGTGCGACGCTCGATCGCATTCCTCTACCGGCGGCACGATCTGGCGGCGCTGGTCACGCCGACGGTTCCCGCGACGGCGACGAGCGCGGATGCGGCGACGATCGCCTATCCAGATGGCGACGAGCCGGTCCATTCCGGATTCACCCGCTTCACGATGCCGTTCAACGCCACCGGGCAGCCGGCGCTGTCGATCCCCGTCGGCTTCGACCGCATCGGTCTCCCGATCGGCCTCCAGATCGTCGGGCGACCGCACGATGAGGCGACGGTCTGCCGCATCGGCCGCGCCTGTGAAACCGCGACCGCCGCCGCGCGGCGTTGGCCCGCGCTCTGAACGGCTACTCGTCGCGCAGACGGACATCGAAGGCGTCGCGCAGCGCGTCGCCGAACAGGCTCAACCCGAGGACGATCAGGAAAATGGCCACGCCTGGGGCGATGACGGTATTGGGCGCCAGGGTCAGGTAGTTGCGATTTTCGGCCAGCATCGCGCCCCACTCCGGGCTTGGGGGCTGCGCGCCCAACCCGAGAAAACTGAGGCTAGCCGCTTCCAGAATCAGGTAGCCGATATTGATCGAAAACGCGACGATGATGTAGGGAGCGACGTTCGGGAGAATCGCCGAACGCATCAAATGCGCGTTGGTGGCTCCGATCGAGCGGCCGGCTTCGACGAATTGCTCGTTCTTGAAGCTCAGCACCATGCCGCGGATCAGCCGAACCCAGAACGGAATCGCCGTGATCGCCACCGCCAGCACGGCGTTGAACAGCCCGGGACCGAGCGCGCCGACGATGACGATCGCCAGCAGCAGATATGGAAAGGCCAGCATGACATCGACCACGCGCATCGCCAGCGTGTCGAACCACCCGCCGTAAAATCCGATCACGATGCCCAGGGTCGCGCCGATGAACAGGGCGAAGCAGGTGGCGACGAACCCGACGGCAAGCGATGGACGCGCTCCCCAGACCACCCGGCTCAGGATGTCGCGTCCATACAGGTCCGTCCCGAGCAGATGTCCCGGCGCGCCCGCCGGCAGAAACGCCTCGGCCAGGTTGGTCTCGAGCGGGTCGCTCGGAGCGATGACGGGCGCGAGCAACGCCATCACGACGATCGCGAGCACGAGAACGATGCCGGCCAGCCCGACCTTGTCGCGCCAGAGGCGACGCGAAACCCGTCGCCAGGCGCTCTGGCTGGCTGAACGTTTGCCGAGCGCCGGCGCAGCCGACGTGGCGAGCGCATCAGCGGCCATCAGTCGTGCATCCGGGGATCGAGCGCGGCGTGCGCCATGTCGGCGGCGACGCTGACCAGCGCGTAGGCGGCGGCGATGGCAAGGACGCATCCCTGCGTCACCGGCAAGTCGCGCGTCAGGATCGAATCGACCATCAGCGAGCCGATGCCGGGCCAGGAAAAGACCACCTCGACCAGCGCCGTGGCGCTGAGGAGGACGCCGGCTTGCAGACCGAGCAGGTGGATGATCGGGATGAGCGCGTTCTTGAAGATGTGTCCGAGCGTGACGGACGACTCGGACAATCCCTTGGCGCGGGCCGTTCGGACGTAGTCGGCGCTGGTCACTTCGAGCGTGCTCGAGCGGGTCATCCGCGCCACGACGGCGATGGGAGCGGCGGCAAGCGCGATCGCCGGCAAGATCAGATGCCGCGCCAGGTCGCCGGGGCCGCCGCCCCCTTGCAACTCGTACATCCCGCTGCTGGGCAGCCAGCCGAGGCGGGTGCCGAAGATGTAGGAAAGCAGGAGCGCGAGAAAAAACGACGGGATCGCGATGCCGCTGCTGGCGAGGACGATGACGAACCGATCGATCAACGACCCGCGGTTCAGCCCGGCGATGAAACCAAGCGCCAGCCCGACGACGACGGCGACGGTGAGGCTGACGATGCCGAGAATCGCCGTGTTTTTGAACTTTTCCTGAACCATGGCCGCGACTGGCAATTGCTGGCGAATCGAGCGGCCGAGATCGCCTTGCACCGCGCGGCTCAGCCATCGCGCGTATTGCGTCGGCCACGGGTCATTCAGACCGAGGTCTTGCCGCAACTTGGCGAGCGTGTCTCCGGCCGCCATCGGGCCGAGCATCGCCTGCGCCGCATCCCCCGGCGCGAGATGGATCATCATGAAGACGACGATCGTGGCGGCGAAAAGGGTCGGCACGACGAGCGCCAATCGTCGCGCCACCCACGCCATGCTCATGACGGCCGGCCTGCGGCCCGTCGAACGATCACCCGGCTCAGCTCTTGGTGACCTTTTCGAGGTGCAGCACGTTCTGATTCGGGCTCAGCGCGATGCCCTGGACATTTTTCCGCGCGGCGGTGACGAAGTTGGAATGGAACATGAAGATCCACGGCGCATCCTCGGCGAAAATCTTCTGCGCCTGCTTGTAGAGTTCGGCGCGCTTGGCCTGGTCGGCGTTGACGCGCGCTTGCGCCAACAAGTCGATGTACTCCTTGTTGTCGTAGTAACTCAGATTTTCGCCGAGTTTGTCGCCTTGGCCGGCGCTGACGTACTCGACGTAGAGTCCCGGATCGGCGACCGGGTTCATCCACGACGTCTGGCACATGCCGTATTGCTTGCCGTTGATGTTGTCGAGTCCCTGCTGGGTGGCGGTCAGGTAACTGATCCACTCCATCGTCTCGATCTGGGCGTTCACCCCGACCTTCTTCAGATCAGCCTGCATCGCCGTCGCGATCTCCTTCGGCGCGACCATGCCGGAGCCTGATTCCGGGATCAGATAGGGGAGATCGAAGCCGTTCGGGTAGCCGCCTTCCGCCAGCAGCGACTTCGCCTTGTCGAGGTCGTAGTCGTAGCTCATGACGTTTTCTTCGTACGACCAGGTGCCCGGCCACGACCAGCTGTTCGACTGGACGGCCGTTCCCTTGAGGACGTTGTCGATCAGCGATTTCTTGTCGATCGCGTAGTTGAGCGCCTGACGCACCTTGGCGTTTTTCAGGGGCTCGTAGTGCATGTTCAGGTAGCACCACCAGGTGTGCAGCGACGGCCCCTGGATGAGTTGCAGGTTCGGGTTTGCCTGGATCGCCGGCACGAATTGCGGATAGAGCGAGACGATGAAATCGACTTCGCCGCTCATCAGTTGATTGAACCGCGCCGCCTCTTCGATGATCGGTTTCCAGATCAGCGTCTTGAGTTTCGGCGCGCCGCCCCAGTAGCCGGGAAAGGCTTCCATGACCGTCTTGACGTCTTTGTCCCACGAGACGAACTTGAAGGGCCCCGCGCCGATGGGGTTGTTCTGGAAGTCTTTTCCGGCCGCTTTCGCCGCGGTCGGACTGACGATGGATCCGGTGTTCCAGACCAGCGCCGAGAAAAACGTCGCGTCCGGCTGAGTCAGTTCGAACTTGACCGTCATCGGGTCGACCGCGGCGGACGTCTTGTAGGTCGGGTAGAAGAAGGGCGGAAACGCATACGGCCCGTGATAGTCGGGGCTCTTGGTGTTCAGCATGCGTTCGAACGAGAAGACCACGGCGTCGGCGTTGACGTCCGTTCCGTCATGAAACTTGACGCCGGGCCGCAACTTCATCGTCACCGACATCGCATCGGGCGCGATTTCCCACGACTCGGCGAGATCGGGTTTGATGTCGGTCGTGGGGTCGAACAGGTTGGTCAGCATGTCGAACATGCTGCTGACGGGCCGGAAGGTGCTGGTGCCGGTCATGATCGCGGGGTCGAAACTGCTGATCTCCGCTTCCATGCCGATGATCAGCGTGTCGGGCGTCGATTGCGCCAGGACCGAACGGGAGGGAGCGGCGAACGCATTCCGGCGGGGCTGAATGAGGGACGGCGTCGCGGCAAGCGCCGCGGCGGCGGCTCCCTGCTTGAGCAGACGACGGCGGGAGAGCGGCTCGATGTTGCGGGACCTCTGCTCGTCCATCCTCGAGGCTCCTTGTTCCTTGTCGCGCGTTTCCCGGCCCGGAATTTCCGACCGGGACGATCTCGTTTCGGCGCTCGCGTTGCACATTATTCACGCTGCAATCCATGTTGCAAGCGGCAACCGGCGCTGGGACAATTAGCCGCCGCTCCGGGCGGGCGACAACCGGATGGAGAAATCGACGCCGCGCCGGGGCATGGCGCGTCGATTGGGGAGAGCCATGAGTCACGATCGACACGAGGGGCAGGCCGCGCTCGTGACCGGCGCCGCGCACGGCATCGGGCTCGGCATCGCATCGGCGTTCGCGGCG
>JAICJJ010000618.1 GCA_025928535.1 Thermomicrobiales bacterium | reverse complement strand
CAATAACCCGGCTGAAGCCGGCTCAAGACAATGATTCATTTCGGTAGCGTCGAATATTATTCATATGACTGATTGTCATTTGCCGGAAGACCATCATTTATTCAGCCGGCTTCAGCCGCGTTATTGGTGTTAGCCCGGCGTCTTGAGCGCCGGGCGACAGCGGCGCGACGCCGATGGCTGGAACACCCTCTTGATCCTGGGCGGGGCCAATGCCGGCTCCCGGGTTTGTATGCGCTCTTGGCGCCGGGCGACGCCAGAGTGCGGCGGAGGTGTTGCAACGCATCGTCAATTGCGTCCCTCGGTCGAAGACGGCCAACGCCCACCGAAGACGGCCAACTTTTGCCGAAGGCGGCCAACATTCGTCCAAGGCTGCCAACATTGCGGGTATGGGGAAGGTTGGCAGCCTTCGGCCGCCCGCCGCCCACCGCCCGGCGCCCGCCGCCCGCCAGCCCGCCGCCCCCGGCACGATTCCGGCGTAGTCCTCACCACGGCGTCGCGGCCAGCGGCGCCTCCCGCTTCCTGACGTGGAGGGTGATTCCGTGGTTCAACTTGGCTACACGCTTTCGAGCGAAGAACGCGCGCCGAACGATCTCGTGCGCGACGCGCAGCGGGCGGAAGCGGCCGGTTTCGGGTTCGTGATGATTTCCGACCACTACCATCCCTGGACCGACCGCACCGGCCACAGCCCGTTCGCCTGGACGGTCATCGGCGGCGTCGCGACGGCGACCTCGCGCCTGCGGCTCGGTACGGGCGTCACCTGCCCGACCGTCCGCTATCACCCGGCGCTCGTCGCCCAGATGGCGGCGACCGCGTCCTGCATGATGCCGGGCCGCTTTTTCCTCGGCGTGGGCACGGGCGAGGCGCTGAACGAGCATGTCACGGGCGCCCGCTGGCCGGAAACGGCGGTGCGGCAGGAGATGCTGGAAGAAGCGGTAAGCGTCATCCGCCTCCTCTGGCAAGGGGGCATGCGCAGCCACCACGGCAAGCATTACACGGTCGAAAACGCCGAAATCTTCGACCTGCCGAAGTCGCCGACGCCGCTCTTCGTGGCCGCGGCCGGGCCGAAGTCGGCCGAACTCGCCGGGCGAATCGGCGACGGCTTCATCAGCACGGCGCCGAAGAAAGAACTGATCCAGCGGTTCGCGCAACACGGCGGCGCCGGCAAGGAAACGATCGGACAAATCACCGTCTGCTGGGCGGCGGACGAAGCCGCGGCCCGCAAGACCGCGCTGGAATGGTGGCCAAATGGAGCGATCCCCGGCGAATTGGGCCAGGAATTGCCGACCCCGAGTTATTTCGAGCAAGCGTCGCAACTGGTGACGGAAGACGAGATCGCCAAGCAGATTGTCTGCGGCCCCGATCCGCAAAAGCATCTCGCCGAGATCAGGAAATTCGTCGACGCCGGCTTCAGCCACGTCTACGTCCATCAGGTCGGCCCCGACCAGGAAGGCTTCGTCCGGTTCTACGAGCGGGAAATCCTGCCGCGGCTCGAATCGCCCACCGGCGCGGCCCGGGCGGCGCGGTAAGCGAGTCGAGGAGTCGAGGAGTCGAGAAGTCGAGAAGCAGCGCGGGGTCGTCATCCTGAGCGCCAGCGAAGGACCTCGTCGTTTCGGTTGGCCAAGCCGAGATGCTGCGCTCACGCTCAGCATGACGGGAGCGATCAGGCGGCTCTCTTCTCGACTCCTCGACTCCTCGACTCCTCGACT
>JAICJJ010000580.1 GCA_025928535.1 Thermomicrobiales bacterium | reverse complement strand
TGATTTCTCGCGCCTGCAATTCGGCGTAGTCGAGGATGTCGCCGATCGAGGCGCGGACCGTCTCCGCGCTGTAGCGTCCGACCAGTTCATGGACTCGCCGTTCGCTGATATTGAGGGCGGCGATAAGCGCCTTGAGATCTCCCCAGTTCTGCTCCGCGATCCGACAGTTGGCGAGAAACAGGGCCTGAAACTCTTCGTTGAGCTGGCCCTTGCGAAAGAGCTTCGTGGGCGGGATGACTAATCCTTCTTGTTGGATGTCATAACTCGTTGGCGAGATGCTGCCCGGCACCTTGCCCCCGACATCGCTGGCATGAATGAAGGTCCAAGCGAAACAGAGGATCTCGCCGTCGACGAAAATCGGCTTCCAAACGTAGAGATCGGGCAGATGCGTCGCCATCGCGCCGGTCGATGCCGGATCGTTGGCGATCAGGACATCGCCGTCGTCGTAGTGATCGACCGCGGCGATGGCGGTATCCATCGGGGTTCCGATCAGCACGGTGACGCCGATGTTGAGCGGCGCGGCGAAGATTTCGCCGCCGGGGCTGACGAGGACAGAACCGAAGTCGGCCGTCTCCTTGATGAAGACGGTATGGCCGGTTCGTTGGATCGCCTGCCCCATCTCGCCGACGATCGCCTGGAACCGGTTTTTCATGATCTCAAGCAGAACCGTGTCAGCCGGCATGGGAAGCAGCCTCCGCGATCAGATTGCCGTAGGCGTCGACCTCGACGGTCCAGCTAGGCGTGATGAATGTCGTCGTGTCGTACTGCTCGACGATCGCCGGACCTACGAATTGCGCGCCGGCGCCGAGGTCCGCGCGGTCGTAGACCACGGCATCGAAGGCGTGCCCGTGGAGACGGACGCGGCGGACGCCGCGGGGCTGCGATGCCGCTCGCTGGTCGATCCGTGCGAGCTGCGGCTTGCGGACGCGACCCACGATGGTCGTGCGAACGTTGATGATTTCGGTCTCGGCGGCGCGATCGGCATAGCCATAGATCGCCGCGTACCGCTGATGAAAGGCTTCAGCCCACTCCGACCCGGTGCTGGCGCCGGCCGGCAGCTCGACGGCGATCTCGAACGATTGGCCCTTATAGCGCATGTCGGCGACTCGGAGCACAACGGTGTCTTCGACGGCGATCTGTTGGTCGGCGATCCAACCACGCGCTTCCTCCTCGCCGCTGACGACCGCCTCGCGGAGGACGGCGTCGGGCACGCGCGAGCAGTCGGCGAAGATGGTCCGGACGAAGTCGGCGCGCAGATCGGCGACGAGGCAGCCGAGGGCGCAGAGGGTTCCGGGATTCGGCGGGACGATGACGCGACGCAACCCGACTTCGTCTGCCAGCATGAAGGCGTGTGTTGGACCGGCTCCGCCGTACGGAAAGAGGGCGAAATCGGCCGGATCCACGCCATGCTGGGCGAGCGCCGGCACGAACTCGGCGTACATGTTCGCGGTCGCAACCTGGAGGACGATGTCGGCCGTCTCCTCGACGGAGCGTCCGAGGTGCGCGCTGACGCGGTCCATAGCAACGCGCGCGCGCTCGGGATCGAGGCGCATCGTTCCGCCCAGGAAGCGCTCCGGATCGAGGATGCCGCTGATGACGTAGGCGTCAGTGACCGTGGGTTGATCGCCGCCGCGATCGTAAGAGGCCGGCCCGGGTGACGCTCCGGCGCTCTGGGGGCCGACTTTCAACACGCCGAACGGGTCAGCCCAGACGATCGATCCCCCGCCGGCTCCGATAGACGAGACGTCGACCGCGGGCATGATCAACGGGAAGTCGCCGGCTTTGTTGGTTGTGGAGAGGGCGATCGTTTCGTCGACGACCGCGATGTCAGCGCTTGTGCCACCCATATCGACGGTCAGGAGCCGTTTCACGCCGGCCATTCGCCCGACGTATTGAGCGCCGATCACGCCGGATGCGGGGCCCGAGAGGAGCGTCTGGACGGGCGCCTGGCCGGCGCTGCTTGCCGTCATGACGCCGCCGTTCGACTTGGTCGACAGGACGCGCGCCGGCATGCCAAGGGTGGCGGCCTCGTCCGTCAGGTGATTGAAATAGCGCTGCATCTTTCGGCCAACATACGCATTGATGACGGTCACCAAG
>JAICJJ010000376.1 GCA_025928535.1 Thermomicrobiales bacterium | reverse complement strand
GATGGGGCCGCAAGGCTCTGGCAAAGGAACCCAGGCCAATCGCCTCGCGCCCCGACTCGGCCTGATGCTGATCGCGACCGGCGATCTCTTTCGCGCCGCAATCCGCGCCGAGACGGACCTGGGACGGCAGATCAAGGCCGTGTACGACGCCGGGGGCCTCGTCTCCGACGACATCACGATCGCGCTGGTCGAAGAGCGGCTCGACGAAATCGCGATGCGGCGAAGTCTCGGCGAGCGCGTCAACGGGGCGATCTACGACGGCTTTCCCCGGACGCGGGCGCAAGCCGAGGCGCTCGACGCGGCGCTGACGAAACGGGGCGAAGCGATCACGACCGTCGTGCAGATCGACGTGCCGCGCGAAACGTTGATCATGCGTCTGGCGGGGCGACGAATCTGCGCCAGTTGCGGTCGGGTCTACAACATCGAGTCGTATCCGCCGAAGGTCGAAGGCGTGTGCGACGTTTGCGGCGGCGCGTTGATCCAGCGCGAAGACGACACCGAAGACGCGGTGCGGCGCCGGCTCGATCTCTATTTCACCCAGACGGAGCCGCTGACGCGCTACTACCGCGAGCGTGGGCTCTTGCAGACGATCGACGGCGACCGCGACATCGACACGATTACCGATGACCTGGTCGCCCTGATCGAACGGGCAAGCCGGAGCGCGGCGGCGGGAAAGACGGTCTGACGCGATGGCGATGACGATCAAGAACCAGGCCGAAATCGACAAGATGCGCGCCGCCGGTCGGCTGGTGGGCGAGATTCACGTTCGCCTCGCGGCGATCATCGCGCCGGGCGTGACGACGGCCGAACTCGACCGGCTGGCCGCGGACGTGCTGGCCGAACATGGCGCCACCTCGTCCTTTCTCGGCTACCGCGGCTACCCGGCGACGATTTGCACGTCGGTCAACGACGAGATCGTGCATGGCATTCCCGGCCCACGCCGATTGCGGGAAGGCGACATCGTTTCGATCGATGTCGGCGCGATTCTCGACGGCTATCACGGTGATTCGGCCTGGACTTATCCAGTCGGAGCCGTTTCCGAGGAAGCGGCGCGGTTGCTGCGGGACACCGAAGCGGCGCTGGATCTGGCGATCGCGGCGGCGCGAATCGGCAATCGCCTCGGCGCGGTCGGGGCGGCGGTGGAACGTTTCGCGATTCCGCGCGGCTTTGGCGTCATTCGCGAGTATGGCGGGCACGGCATCGGTCGGCAGATGCACGAAGACCCACATGTGCCGAACCACGGCCGGCCCGAACGCGGGCCGATCTTGCGGCCCGGGTTGACCCTGGCGATCGAGCCAATGTTGACCACGGGCGGCGAGGCGACGCGGGAGTTGGCCGACGGCTGGACGGTGGTGACGGCCGATCATTCGCTGGCGGCGCACTTCGAACACACCGTCGCGGTCGGCCCGGAAGGCGGAATCATCTTGACGGAACGACCGATCGGAGTGGTACACTAGATGCTTCGCGCGGGTCGAAATGACCTGCGCTGTTTCTGCGTGCGATCGTACGGGCGCCGAGCGATCGATTCCGGTCCGACCAGCGCCGCAACGGGGAAAGGATCGCGACGATGAAAGTTTCGGCGTCGGTGACGCGGCGCTGCGAAAAGTGCAAGGTGATCCGGCGACATGGCGTCATCCGGGTCATCTGCTCGAATCCGCGGCACAAGCAGCGGCAAGGGTAGCGCGGGCGAGCAAAGGCGCCCGCCCAGGAGAGGCATAGGCGGATGGCACGTATTGCAGGCGTCGATCTTCCGCGAGACAAGCGCGTCGAAGTGGGGTTGACCTACATCTATGGCATCGGGCTCCATACGAGTCAGGTGTTGCTGGAACGAACAGGAATCAATCCGGACACGCGCGTTCGGGATATGACGGACGACGAGGTCAATCGGCTGCGGGACATCATCGACAAGGAATTGCGCGTCGAAGGCGATCTTCGGCGAGAAGTGTCGATGAACATCAAACGGTTGATGGATATCGGGTCGTATCGCGGTCTGCGGCATCGGCGCGGCATGCCGGTGCGCGGTCAGCGGACTCGGACCAACGCGCGGACGCGACGCGGCCCGCGGCGGGCGGTCGGCGGCCGCAAGAAGAAGTAAGTCGATTTGAACGGCTGAACAACGTACGAAGCGCTGGGCTCGCCGCCCGACGACGGGCGGGATGAGCATGGAGGCATGAACGAACGATGGCAGAGCGGCGGCGCGGCGGCGCGCAGGGCAAAGGCAAGACGCGGGTTCGGCGGCGAGATCGCAAGAACATTCCGCGCGGGCGCGCCTATGTGCAGGCGACCTTCAACAACACGATCGTGACCTTGACCGATCCGGCGGGCAACGTCATTTCCTGGTCGAGCTCGGGGTCGAACGGATTCAAGGGAAGCCGCAAGAGCACACCCTACGCGGCGCAGGTGACGGCCGAGCAGGCCGCACGCAAGGCGATGGAGCATGGCCTGCGGCAGGTTGACGTGTTCGTGAAGGGGCCGGGATCGGGCCGCGAAATGGCGATCCGCTCGCTGCAATCGAGCGGGGTGCAGGTCATTTCGATCACGGACACGACGCCCATTCCGCACAACGGTTGCCGGCCGCCGAAGCGTCGCCGCGTCTAAGACGAACGCGCACGCGGACGATTCCGCGTTGCCCGGACGCGGCCGCAAACTGGCCGCGTCGCGGGATGAGGAGGACGATCGAAAGAATGGCGAGGTATACAGGCCCCGTCTGTCGGCTGTGCCGACGCGAGGGGATGAAGTTGTATCTGAAAGGGGCGCGGTGCGACGGACCGAAGTGTCCGATCGTGCAGCGGCAGCCGGCGAAGAATTTTCCGCCTGGTCAGCATGGCCAGCGGCGCACCCGGCGCCCGTCGGAATTCGGTTTGCAACTTCGGGAAAAGCAAAAGGTGCGCCGATTTTACGGCGTGATGGAAAAGCAGTTCCACAAGACGTTCGAGGAAGCCGAGCGGCGCGGCGGCGTCACCGGCGACAATCTGATTCAACTGTTGGAAACGCGGCTGGACAACGTCGTCTACCGGATGGGCTTTGCCGATTCGCGGGCGCAGGCGCGTCAACTCGTGCGACACGGTCATTTCATGGTCAACGGTCGCAAAACCAACATCCCATCGTACGCGGTGCGGCCGAGCGATCTCGTTTCGGTCCGGCCGGAAAGCCGCCGCCGCGAATATTTCACCGATTTCAGCGCGGTCCTCAATACGCGGCGGGCGCCCGAATGGCTCAGCGTCGATGCGAATGAGTTGTCCGGGCGGGTGCTCAGCCTGCCGACGCCGGATCAGATCGAGATTCCGGCCTTCAATGAGGCGCTGATCGTCGAGCACTACAGCCGGTAACGGCAATTGCTCTTGCGTCCAGGAGGCGAGTCGGCTTGTTCGAGCGACCTACTTTCCAAATCGAAACCATCGAAACCGGGCTCAACTACGGGCGCTATCGCGCCGAACCGCTGGAGCCGGGCTACGGCACGACGCTGGGCAACGCCCTGCGCCGCATCTTGCTCCGGTCGCTCGAAGGCGTCGCGGTTTCGCGCGTCCGGATCGACAATGTCTGGCACGAATTTTCGACGATCGAGCACGTGCGTGAAGACGTCACCGAAATCGTGCTCAACCTCAAGCGCATCCGCCTCAAGCGCGTCATGGATTTGACGGCCGAAGCGCGAGCGCATCTCTACGTGCGCGGCGATGCTGCGGGCGAGCGGGAAGTGACGGCGGGCGACGTTTCCTGGCCGGGCGAAGTCGATGTGGTCAATCCGGATCAGGTGATTGCGACGCTCGACGGACCGGACGCCGTGATCGACATGGACATCTGGATCGAT
>JAICJJ010000228.1 GCA_025928535.1 Thermomicrobiales bacterium | reverse complement strand
TCACGTTCAGCGCGGCGAGCAAGAGCGCGCTCGGCTGGGACTTGCTGGCGCTGATCGACGCCGGCCGGTTGAAAGAGTATCGGGACGACGGCGACCGGCTGTCGCGGCTCTTTCGCGCGCAGTTGGCGGCGACGCCCTCCGAGACGCCGCCGGGGCCGGGCCGGCCGCTCCGCTGGGGCGTGCCGGCGGGGCGGGGCCACGACGACCTGGTGATGAGCGCGGCGCTGGCGGCGACGCTCGACGGGTTCGATTGGCGGGAGCGCGTGGCGCGGGGGAGGGAAGGACGCAGCGGGTAGACGCACGGCGAGACGATCGGGATGGATGCGATGGCGGCGGGACCCGGGCTCGGGCGAGTCCGGGTTCGGCATAGGCGGGAGGAGCCTTGGCGATGGAGCGGGCGGAATCGGACGCGCCGGCGATGGCGCCGGATGGCGGCGCGAATGACGACGATCTGGCGGCGCTTCGGGAGGCGCTGCTGCGGGGCTATCCGGAGACGGTGCCGGATCTGGTGACGGGAACGAACGTGGCGGCCTTGCTGGCGAGTCTGGAGCCGGCGGCCGCGGCGTACCGGCGCGTGATCGAGGCGGTGCGCGCGGCGGAGCCGGCCGCGCCGCCGGCGCCGGCGGTTCCGGCGGGCAATGCCGCGCCGATCGCGATCGATCCGGCGGCGCTGCCGGCGACCGAAAAGATCCGGCGGGGATTGGCGGGGAGGCAAAGGGGGTAGCGGGGGGAACGATCGACGGACGAGGCGGGAACGCGGGGAGCCGGGCGGAATGTCGCCCGGCTTCTGGTTGGGCGGTCTGGAGGCTGACGGATGGCGATGACCAAGGTCGAGGCGGCCAAGTTGACGCAGGATTTGCTGCTGAGGGGCGTGATCGAGACGGTGGTAAAGGAGTCGACGCTGTTGCAGTTGCTTCCATTCATGGAGGTGACGGGCACGGCCGTGACCTACAACCGCGAGGCGACGATGCCGGCGGCGAGTTTCTACGACGTCGGCGACACGTGGGCGGAAGCGACGCCGACCTTCACGCAGGTGACGACGTCGCTCAAGATCGTCGGCGGCGACGCGGACGTCGACAATTTCCTGCAGGCGGCCTATGCCGATCCGAACGACATCGAAGCCGAAACGATCGCGAGTCGGGCGAAAGCGGTCGCCCATAAATTCCTCGATGCCTTCTACAACGGCGATGTCGCGACCGACGCGAAGAGCTTCGACGGGCTGACGAAGGCGATTCCAGCCGGGCAGACGATCGCCGCCGGGTCGAACGGCGGCAACCTGACGCTCGATCTGCTGGATCAGATGATCGATCAGGTCAAGCCGGGCCGGCCGGACGCGCTGTTGCTGAGCAAGCGGACGCGGCGCAAGTTGAGCACGTTGCGCCGGGCGAGCGGCAATCTGCTGGAGACGGACGTCGACCAGTTTGGGCGGCGGGCGCTCTTCTACGACGGCATTCCGCTGGTGGTCGACGATTTCATCTCCGACACGCAGGCGAAAGGGTCGAGCGGCAACATCTGCTCGTCGATCTACGCCGTGAAATTCGGGCAGGGGATCGGCGTGATGGGGTTGGAGCAGGGCGGCATCCAGGTCGAGACGATCGGCGAGTTGGAAACGAAAGACGCGACGCGCCATCGGATCAAGTGGTATGCGGGCATGGCGTTGTTCAGCGAGTTGGGCGCGGCGCGGATGGAGGGAATTCTGCCGTAAGTCGGGGAGTCGGGGAGTCGGGGAGAACGATCAGATCGTCCCGAGCGACGTGGAGGAACTTCGACGGTGCTTGGCCAGAGAGAACGAGATGCCTCGACAGGATCGGCATGACCGAGGTGTCTTCCTCGATTCCACGACTTCTCGACTCTTTTCTTCCCGACTTCCCGACTTCCCGACTTCCCGACTCGTCAAAATCCCCATGACCGATGGGGTATAGTGCGCGTGGCATCGCCCCTGCCAGGAGAGGGAGGCGGCGAACGGTCGGCGAGGGAGCCGTTCGAGGGGCGGTACTGGCACGCCGCGTGCGAGGAGCCATCGCACCGTTCGAGAGGACGAACGCGCGTGCAAACCGGGCTGCCGGGATGGGGAGGGCGTTCGTGCAAGACGGGCGTTTGCAGTCGTCTGGGGCGGAGGGCGGCGCCCGGTCACTGTTCTTCATTGAATACGGGTTGGGCCACAAGACGCACGTTCGATTCCTGCAGGAGCATCTGGCCCGCGATCCCCGGTTCGATCCGACGATTTTCAAACTCTACTGGCTCGATCCGCTGGGGGATTTGCTCGCCCGGCTGTCGATTCCGCCGTTGCGGGAACGCGGGCTCGATTTCTGGACGTGGTGGGTCTTCCAGTTCAAGCGGCAGCAGGTGCGCTACCTGCTGCGGCGGTACGATCCGGCCAGCCTCGACCTCGTCTACATCCACACGCAGACGGCGGCGACCTCGATTCTCGATTTGCCGCGCAGCGTGCCGACGGTCGTCTCGATCGACCTGACCTGGCGGCTGGCCTTCCAGGAATCGCGCTACATCGGGTCGCCCTTTTTCAAGCCGACGCTCGATCTGGAGCGGCGGATCTACGAGCGGAGCAATCTCGTCGTCTCGTTTTCCGATTGGGCGGCCAATTCGGTGATCGACGACTACGGCATCCCGGCGTCGAAGGTGAAAGTCGTGCGCAACGGCGTGACGTTGCCGCCGGCGGCCGTCGCCCGCAAAGGGCGGGCGCATGGCGGGCCTGCAAACGGAGCCCACGCGGAACCGGGCGTGGTCGGCGCCAACGGGCACGCCAATGGGCGCCACAACGGCAACGGGCACGCCGAGAACGACTTGCTGCGGGTGGGATTCATCGGCAACGGCTTCACCCGCAAGGGCGGCGATCTCCTGCTGCGGGTGCATCAGGAATGGTTCGCCGATCAGGCGCACCTGACGATGGTGGCGGGCGACGTGCCGCGGCAGCGGTCGGCGTTGCGCAACGTCGCGCTGCGGTCCGATGTGCCGTGGGACGAATTGATGACGCGGGTGCTGCCGAATTTCGATCTGTTCGTCTTTCCGACCCGCTGGGACTATTCGCCGTATGCGGTGATCGAAGCGATGTCGGCGGGGGTGCCGGTGATCGCGACGCGGGTCGGGGCGATTCCGGAAATGATCCGGGACGGGGTCGACGGCATGCTGATCGAAGCGGGGCTGGAAGCGCCGCTGGTCGATCGGATGCAATGGGCGATCGTCAATCGGGCGAAATTGCCGGAGATGGGCGCGTGCGCCCGGGAGCGGGCGACCGGCCATTACGCCGCGGAGCAGAACTATCCGCAATTGCTCGATCTGCTGGCGAGCGTCGCCCGGCGGTAGTTCGCCGCGAATCGAATCGGCAACGGATCAGCCCCCCGGCATCGCCGGGGGGCTTCGTGTTGGGCCGAGTCGGCATTGCCGGGGTCTGGATGGCGCGGGAACGGGCTACGGGAATGGGCCGGCGCACGGGTCGAAGCAACGAAATTGGGCGGTCGTCATGCAGCAGGCCGTGGCGCAGACCTGGCCTGACGAACAGGGCGTGGCGGCGTCGCACGGCGTAAGCGCACTGCAGGGGGTCAGGAGCGGGGGCGGCTGGAAGCAGACGGAGCCGCCGGACGGCGTCGTGCCGCACGCGCAGGGACTGGGAAGAAAGCCGCCGCAGGCGGGGAATCGTGAACCGGGAGCGCATGTGGCCGGCTGGTTGCAGGCGCGGACGCAGATGTTGTTTTCGCAGCGCTGACCGCGCGGGCAGCAGCGGCTGCCGCACGGTTTGCTTCCTTTCTTGCATTTCTTCGCGGCAACGACATCGGAGCCGAAGAGCGGCGCGATGACGCCGCCGGCGGCGCCGGCGATGAGGAGGCGGCGGGTGAGCGCGTCGAAGCGAGCGCCTTCCATTGAATTCCTCCGGCGAACGGGATGCGGGCGGCGGGCGGCCGGAAGACGACCGTGCGTCAGGATCGTCTTACGACCAATTGTCCGGCCTGTCAACGACGGTCGGCGGCATCGGGGCGAAGCGGCCGAATTTGCGAGGGACGATGCGCATGTACGAACGATGGGGGGAGCCGGCGGGGTGGCCAGCCGGCGTCTTGACGGACGCGGACCGGCGGCGCTTCGCCCGGTATGCCGACGCGCTTGCCTTTTTCGACGGCGAGCAGTGGTCGGGGCGGGCGCGGCGCGGCGAGACGCGGCTGACCTTCAACTACGCGCGGGCGCTGGTTCGCAAGATCGCCGCCTATGTCTACCCGGCGCCGGTCGCGTTCAACGTGCCGATTCCGGAAGGGAGCGGCGTCGGGGCGGAGGCGGCGAATCGGGCGGAGCGGATTCTGGCGGCGGCCACGGCCGATCTCGAGTTCGGCCGGCTCGATGTCGATCTTTGCATCGAAGCGGCGATCCTTGGCGACGCGGCGGTCAAGGTGACCTGGGATGGGCGGGCGGGGCGGCCGGTGGTCGCGCCGGTCGATCCGGCGACGCTGGCGGCGACCTGCGCCGCGGACGATCCCCGGCGGCCGATCCGGGTGACGCAGGTCTACGCCTTGCCGGCGTCGGCGCTGGCCGATCTCGGCCTGACCTCCGGAGCGGCGCCGGGGCGGATCGTGACCTTTCCGGGGAGCGATTGGCGATCGATGGCCGGCGAGGCGGGCGAGCCGTTGGCGCCGATCGTCGAGACCTGGTCGGTGGACCGGTGGCGGCTCGATGTGGCGGGCCAGACCGTGCGCGACGAGGCGAACCCGTACGGCTGGATTCCCTATGCGATCGCGCCGAACAATCCGCGGCCAAGCGCGTTCTGGGGCGAAAGCGATCTGGCCGATCTCTACGACGTCTGCCGCGAACTCAACGCCAGGTTGAGCGTGTTGAGCCGGGTTCTGGAGGTGTCCGGCTCGCCGGTGGCGGTGCTGGAAAACGTCGACGGGAGCGAAGGGATCGCGGTCGGTCCGGGCGCGAAATGGGAACTGCCGGAAGGCGCGAAAGCGTATCTGCTCGATCTGTTGAGCGGGGGCGGCGTCGGCCTCCACGTGCAGTAGGTGGACCTCCTCTACCGGGCGTTGCACGACCTGAGCGAAACGCCGCGGACGGCGTTCGGCGACGCGGGGCGCAATCTTTCCGGGGCGGCGCTCGAAGTGGAAATTCAGCCGCTGGTGCAAAAGGTGGGGCGCAAACGGCGCCAGTGGGAAGCGTTTCACCGCGCGCGCAATGCGATGCTGCTCGATCTGCTGGAGCGGTTCGGCGGCGCGCCGCTGGCGGGGCTGCGGCGGACCGAGACGATCTGGCCGCCGATCTTGCCGAGCGACCACACGGCGGCAGTCCGGAACGCGGCGCAACTGGTGGCGGGCGGCATCCAGTCGCGCCGGACGGCGGCAGCCACGCTCGGCCACGACGACCCGGAACGGGAATGGGCGGCGGTGCTGGCGGAGATGGAGGCGATTGGACGAGTCGGGGAGTCGGGGAGTCGGGAAGTCGGGAAGGAGTGAGCGACGGGGAAAGCGGATCGTCGAGCGAAAGCGTCGCGCCGCTCGATTCTCCTCCACACCCCCACACCCCCACATCCCGACTCGTCAATTTGAGGAACCATTAACAAGCGCAAT
>JAICJJ010000274.1 GCA_025928535.1 Thermomicrobiales bacterium | reverse complement strand
CCGCGCGCAGCCCTTGCAGTTGGGTCGGCGTCGGCTGGAGTTGCAGCGTGGGATAGATCGAACGAGTCAGCGCGGCGCGAAGCGACGAAACGAATCGATCGACTTCGCCCCGCGTCGTCACGCTCAGGTAGAGCCGCTGCGCGTTGTAGGCGTCGGCCAGCGCGAAGGCGCGCTCGCCGACATCTTTCCAGTTGTCCCAGACCAGCGCTTCGGCTTGCAATTCGTCCGGCGGCGCGTAGGCTTCGCCCGGCAGCAGCATCGGGTTGGCGACGGCCGCAAAGGCGGCTTCGAGGCGGGCCAGCGCGGCGTAGAGGTCGGCCGTCACCTCCAGCCGGCGCTCGTTGGCGCGCGTCCCGGTCGGCGGCGTTCGCTCGGTCAGGTGGTCGAGCATGTCGGCCCGGAGCCGCTCGAGCGCCGCTTCCTGCCGGGCATCGACCGCGGCTTGCCGTTGGCCGGCGTCGGCGCGGTTGACGCGAAGGTCGTTGATCACATCGTCCAGCCGGCGGTCGACCCGGCCCGAGAGGTCGGCGAGGCGCTCGTCGAGCCGCGACAACCGTGCTTCCTGGTCCGCGATGGCGCGGCGCATCTCGTCGCGCCAGGGGTCCGGCAGCGCTTCGAGTTGGGGACGGGGCGCGAGCGGAATCGGGGTCGGCAACTCGGCGACCGGCGGCGCTGGCGCGTCGGCCGGCTTCGGCGCCGTCTCGATCGGATCGAGCACCGCCGCCCGGGTCCGGATCGGCCGCGCTGGGATGGTGTAGCCAAGTCCGCTCCGGCTGAACCAGAGCAAGCCGGCGCCGATGACGATCCGCGCCCGCGCCAGTATCAACCAGCCGAGAGGATCCACCGGTCGTTCCCGCTCCTGCCGATCGAGTGCGCTGGATCAGGCCGCGCGTATTCCTGCCGGGCCGCTCGAGGCCGGCGCTGCTTGTCATCGTACGCGAATCAGCAAATCGGCGCGCTCACTCCCAGCGGACGCCACAGACCAGCGCGTTGCCTTCGGCGTCGGTCCAGCGCCGCAATTCCTCCAGGTCCTCGTCCGATACGAGAAACTGGAGCGAGCAGCCGGGACAGACGACCGCGTATGTGCAGTCGCCGCGCGATTCGCACCACTCGACCACGAACCCGAACTGACGGCAGCGCTCCTCGCCGCCGCACAGGTGGGCGAGGATGGCCCGCACCGTCGGCCGCAAGATCTCGTCGTCGCCAATGATGCCGGGGAGTTCGCTCTGCTCCATGGCGATCCCGTCCTGCTGAAGCGGCTCCGGCTCCGCTCGACGCATGGGTTTCGGCCGGATGGCCGAACGCCCGCAAGCCGGCTGCCACGACGCAAACTTGCTCGCGCGCGGCCGGACCGATGCGGCCATGCGCCAAGTCGCACCCGGTTCATCATGGGCGTAGGTCACGCGGGCACGTAGACCCAAACGGGAATACTTCGTAGCATCCCGTTGGTAACCATGGAGGCAGGCAGGCCATGCTGACCGCCTATATCCGGGCCGCGCTGCGGCGTGCGCGTTGCGATTGGCTGCCTGAAGACAAGACCTATTACTGTCAGATCGCCGACTTGCCGGGCGTCTGGGCGAATGCGACGACCGAAGCCGACGCGCGCGCGGAACTGCAAGACGCGCTCGAAGGCTGGATCGCTCTCGGATTGGCCCTCCATCACCCGTTTCCGGTTCTGGACGGCATCGAAATGCGCGTTGCCCTCGCCGGTTGATGCCGCCGTTCGGACCGATCTGCCGCGACCAATTGATCGCCTGGCTGCGACGCCTCGGCTTCGACGGCACGTTCGCGGGCGGCAAACATGAATTCATGATTTGCGATCGCCTCCGCGTCCGCATCCCCAATCCGTATCGCGGAGACGTCGGTCGCGATCGCCTGGCCCGAATCCTCCGGCAGGCCGGCATCTCCCATGAGGAATGGGAATCGCTTTGAACCCCGCTCGACCAGGCGAGTTCGATCGCCCTCCACCCGCTACTCCGCGACCGACGGCAACCCGGCCAGCGCGGCTTCGATCTCCGTTTGCGGGTGCTCGTAATCTTGCAACGACCCGCTGAGGTAGGCGTCGTAGGCGGCCAGATCGAAATGGCCGTGTCCCGACAAGCCGAACAGGATCGTCCGCGGCTCGCCCGCCGCCTGCGCCGCCCGCGCTTCGTCCATGGCGACGCGGATCGCGTGCGACGCTTCCGGCGCCGGCAAGATGCCTTCGGACCGGGCGAACAGCACCGCTGACTCGAACGCCGCGGTCTGCTTGACGGCGGCCGCTTCGATGACCTCTTCGGCTTTCAGAAGGCTGACCAACGGCGCCGCGCCGTGGTAGCGCAGGCCTCCCGCGTGGATGCCGGCCGGCACGAAGCCGTGGCCAAGCGTGTGCATTTTGACCAGTGGCGTCAGTTGCGCGGTGTCGCCGAAATCGTAGGCGTAGACGCCGCGCGTCAGCGTCGGGCAAGCGGCCGGCTCAGCGGCGACCACCCGCATCGTCTTCCCCGCCAGCTTTTCCTGAATGAACGGGAACGCAAGGCCCGCGAAATTCGACCCGCCGCCAACGCAGCCGACGACGACGTCAGGAAAGGCGTCGGCCATCTGCATCTGCTCGACCGCTTCCTGTCCGATCACCGTCTGATGCATCAACACATGATTGAGGACCGAGCCGAGCGCGTATTTGGTGTCGTCGCGGGTGGCGGCATCTTCGACCGCTTCGGAAATGGCGATGCCCAGCGACCCGTTCGAATCGGGGTCCCGCTCCAGAATCGCGCGGCCGGCTGCCGTTTCGTTGCTCGGACTGGCGACGCATTGCGCGCCCCACGTCTCCATCATCGCTCGCCGGTACGGCTTCTGGGCGAACGAAATCTTGACCATGTAGACCTTCAACTCGAGACCGAAGAGGGACGAGGCGAGCGCGAGCGCGCTGCCCCACTGGCCGGCGCCCGTTTCGGTCGCCAGCCGCTTCACCCCTTCCTGTTTCGCATAGTACGCCTGCGGGACGGCGGTGTTCGGCTTGTGCGAGCCAGCGGGGCTGACCCCTTCGTACTTGTAGAAGATGCGCACGTCCGCCGGCAACCCGAGCGCCTCTTCGAAGCGCCGCGCCCGGTGGAGCGGCGTCGGCCGCCAGAGCCGGTAGACATCCAGAACCTCGTCCGGAATGTCGATGAACCGTTCGGTCGCAACTTCCTGTTTGATGATTTCCATCGGAAAGAGGGGCGCCAGATCGGCCGGACCGACCGGCTGCTTCGTGCCGGGATGGAGCACTGCGGGCGGCGGCATGGGCAGATCGGCCACGATGTTGTACCAGCGCGTCGGAATCGCGCTTTCCGGCAAGAGGAACCGGGTCGTCTCGGCCATCGGTCGTCTCCATCGCGATCGGCCATCGCTCACGGGCGTGCCCGTCCGGCGCGGCTCGCGCGCTTCTGTCACACATTCGATCGTACGCGGATGGTACGGTGGAGCAAGCGGCCCGGCAAGCCGATCGACCGCGCGGCCGCGATCTGGCACCGGGCAGGTGACGACTCAGCAGGAGGCGCACGATGGACCGCTCCCTCATCTTGTTCGCCGCGACCGACCAGGACGTCGCCCGCATCGAAGTGCGCGATGGCGCGCTCGTTGGCACGAGCCCATCGCTGACCGGCGTCGGCGCGATGTGCGTCGCCGCCGATCCGAACGACCCGAACCGGCTCCTCGTCGGCACGTTCGACCGGGGTCCGTTTCTGACCGAAGACGGCGGGGGGTCATGGCGACCGGTCGGGGATGGCATTCCGCATCCGCGGATTCTCTCCGTCGCGATTTCGCCATGCGATCGGGTCAACGGCAAATCGGTTCTCTACGCCGGCTCCGAGCCGAGCAATCTCTATCGCTCCGAAGACGACGGCGAAACGTGGCGCGATTTTCCGGCGCTCCCCGCCTTGCCGAGCGCGTCGAACTGGTCGTTTCCGCCTCGCCCCTGGACGCATCACGTCCGCTGGATCGCGCTCCACCCGACCGATCCGCGAACGATCTACGTCGGCATCGAATTGGGCGGGGTGATGACCACCCGCGACGGCGGCGCGACCTGGGAAGACCGCAAGCCGGGCGCGCAACCCGACGCGCACGCGCTGGCGACGCACCCGGCCGCGCCGGATCGCGTGTATGAAGCGGCCGGCGGCGGGGTCGCCATCTCGGACGACGACGGGCGGACGTGGCGCGGCCGCGACGCCGGCATGGACCGCCACTACGCCTGGGGCCTGGCGATCGACGCCGCCGATCCCAATCTCTGGTACGTCTCCGCCAGCACCGGGCCGCGTGCCGCGCACAACCCGGCCGGCGACGCGCAAGCCGTCATCTACCGGGCGCGCGGCGACGCGCCATGGGACGCGCTCGGCGGCGACGGCAGCGGCATCCCGGCGATCCAACGCTCGTTTCCCTATGCGCTGGTCGCGCCGCGCGCTCGGCCGAACGCGATCGTGGCCGGGCTGGCGAACGGCTCCCTGCTCGTCTCGGACGACTCCGGGGATTCGTGGCGCACGATCGAGACGGGGTTGCCGCACATCGGCGCGATGGCGGAACCGGCGAACGGCTGACGCGCCGCCCGAACTGCCATGCGGACACGCCGTCCGCCTCCGCCTCCAGGGCAGCGCCGGCGTCTCGACGCGCGCTCAACAGTCGAACACCGACCAGCAGATGTCGTTCCGCAACCGTTGGTCGTCGAGGACGAGTTCGCGAATCGCCGCCGGGAGTTGGTCGCGCTGCCATCGGCACTCGAGTCGCCCTGCGCCCTCGCCTTCTCCTTCCGGCGCGGCGGCACGCGCGGCCTTGATCGCATAGGCGGCCGCCCCCAGGTCGTGCGCGGCAACGTGCGGGACCGCCGCCGCCTGACCGGCGGCATACGCGGCATGCCGTGCCGCCCCGCGCAGGTCTCTGGCCGCGGCGTTG
>JAICJJ010000597.1 GCA_025928535.1 Thermomicrobiales bacterium | reverse complement strand
CTTCATTCCCTCCCGGCGCGATCCCGAAGTCAACGAGATGGCGTTCGCCAAGGTGCGGGAAGACAAGGAGCGCGAAGCGGGCGACGGCTTCGACGGCACCTGGGTCGCCCATCCCGGACTTGTGCCGGTGGCGATGGAGGTCTTCGACCGCGTCCTCGGCGAGCGTCCGAATCAGCAAGAGCGGCAGCGCAACGACATCCAGACGGCCGCGGCCGAATTGACCGACCTGCGCGTGCCGGGCGGCGCGATCACCGAAGCAGGATTGCGCAACAACGTCAGCGTGGCGCTGCAGTACATCAATTCGTGGCTCCTCGGGACGGGCGCGGCGGCGATCTTCAACTTGATGGAAGACGCTGCGACCGCCGAAATTTCCCGGGCCCAACTCTGGCAATGGATTCACCATGGCGCGGCGACCGAAGACGGCGCGCGCATCACCGCCCATCGCTATGAGCAACTTCGCGGCGAAGAACTTCAAAAACTGGGCGGCCTGGGCGAAGGACGCTATCGCGACGCCGCCGATCTGCTCGACCGCCTCGTCGTGCCGAACGAATTCATCCCGTTTCTGACGATCCCGGCCTACGCCCGGCTCGATTGAGCGAGTGCAGGCGATGACGACCGAACGCTGGAGCGTCGAGGAGATCAACCGGCTCGACCGGGACGACTTCGTCGCGCGGTTCGGCTTTCTCTTTGAAGGCTCGCCCTGGATCGCCGACGCCGCCTGGGCGAGCCGGCCCTGGGCCGACCGGACGGCGCTCCATCGCGCTCTGGTCGCGACCATGCATGGCGCTGAGTCAGCGCGGCAACTGGCGCTGATCCGCGCCCACCCTGATCTTGTCGGCCGGGCGGCGCTGGCCGGCACGCTGACCCCCGCTTCGACCGCCGAGCAACGCGCCGCCGGTCTCGATCCCGACGCGTTGACGTCGGACGAAATCGCTCGTTTTGCCGAGGGAAATGCCGCCTACAAGGCCAGGTTCGATTTTCCGTTCGTCATCTGCGCCCGCGAAAACCGCAAGGAAGCGATGCTCGCCGGGCTGACGACGCGGCTGAACAACGATCGCGAACAGGAAATCGCCACCGCGCTTGGCGAGATTGGCAAGATCGCCTGGCATCGCCTGGCCGGCGTCGTCGGCGACGACGCGGCGCCCGATCGAGGAGGACACGTGAGCGGTTACGCTTACGAGATCAGTTACGGCAAGCGGCGGGTTCCCGTCTACCGCGTCTATGCCCAACCGCTCGAAGGGATCGCGCCCGTGCCGGAATCGACGTTTCGCGGCCGGAGCAACACCCTCCTCGCGTGTGACGTCGATGTCGAAGTCTTCGGCGACGAGTTCCTCCCCGCCTACACGATCGGCGACAACTCGATGGTCGTCGCCACTGACAGCATGAAAAACTTCATCCTCCGCGAATCGCTGACCTACGGCGGCGCGACGATGGAAGGATTGCTCCATCATCTCGCGTCCGGCTTTACCGCGACCTACGATCAGTTGCGCTCGATCCGGCTCTCGGCGCGCGAGTTGCCGTTCGTGCCGGTCGTCGTGCCGGACGGCGGCGATTTCGGCCCAAGCGATCGCCTCTACGACGAACGACGCGGCGACTATGGGACAGCGACGCTGCGGGTTGAGCGGGCCGGCGACGGCATGGCCATCCTCGACCACGCCTGCGGCCGGGCCGATCTTCATCTGATGAAGATCACCGGCAGTTCGTTCACCTCGTTCATCCGGGACGGCTACACCACGTTGCCGGAACGCAAGGACCGGCCGTTGTTCATCTATCTCGACATCGGCTGGCGCTACGCCGACCCGATGGACGGCTTCGGCGACGGCCCGGCCCGCTACGTGCCGTCGGAACAGGTCCGCGACGTGGCGGCGACCGTCTTCGAAGAATTCGTCAGCGAGTCGATCCAGCACCTGATGCACGAAATGGGCGCGCGCAT
>JAICJJ010000441.1 GCA_025928535.1 Thermomicrobiales bacterium | reverse complement strand
GAGGGCACGCCGGCCGACCTCGTCGCCGCCCGCTCCACGCTCACCGGCGCGCACCTTGCGGCCTATGTCGGCGCCTGACCGTAGGCTTCGCGGAGAAGCCTCCTCCGCGCTTCGCATGGTTTCCCATGTTCGGAAACGGCCGCGAACTGGAGCAACCTGTCACACGGGTTCGATCGCAAAGACCGGATGATCGGGCGCGATGCGGATCAAATCCGCCTCGGAGGGATCGGCGGAGACGCCGAAGAACACGCCGGTTTCGCTCCGCCAACGGTCGATGTAGGCGCGCAAGATCGGCGGTTTTTCGGCGTCGGCCAGTTCCGTCGCCCGAAAGGACTCGGCCTTGCCGCCGAGGCGCAGTTCGCCGGTTCCGGCCGCCCGCAGGTTGCGAACCCAATCGGTTTCCCCGCGCGGCGCGACCAGATAGCGGCGCCCGTTCAATTCGAGCGGGTTGACCGGTACGGTGCGCCATTGTCCGGAGCGTCGGCCGCGGACCGCCAGCACCCGCGAGCCGCGGAGACTCCGTCCGAGCCGCTCGGTGACGAACGCGACCAGAGGATTCGCGATGTGCTGGGTCATCCAGCCGGGACGTTGGTAGCGGGCCATGCGACACCCCACCTTCGGTTCGGTTCGCCGCGGACCGGGACGGCTCGCGTCAGCGGCGCTCGCGCCCGAGCACTTCGGGATTGACGCACGCGGGCGGCGTCTGGCCGTTCAACACGGCCAGCAGGTTGCGGGCCGCCAACTCGGCCATGGCGTCGCGGGCGTGGACCGTGGCGGATGCGGTGTGTGGGACGACAGTGACGTTCGGCAAATGGACGAGCGGGTGATCGGCCGGCAGCGGTTCCGGGTCGGTCACGTCGAGGCCGGCGGCGAAAATGACGCCGTCGCGCAACGCGGCGACGAGGGCGTCGGTGTCGACCACCGGACCGCGGGCGGCGTTGACCAGCACCGCGGTCGGTTTCATCAACCGCAATTCCCGTTCGCCGATCAGCCGGGTCGTTTCCGGCGTCAGCGCGACATGGAGCGTCACGAAATCGGATTCGCGCAGGAGGTCGTCGAGCGGCCGGTACGTGACGCCGAGCGCCCGCTCGGCCGCTTCGTCACGGTAGGCGTCGTAGGCGAGGACATTCATGTCGAAACCGCGCGCCCGCTTCGCCACCTCCCGGCCGATCCGACCGAAGCCGACGATGCCGAGCGTGGCGCCGGCGATGTCTTGTCCGAGGAGGAGCGTCGGCCCCCAGGTCCGCCATTTGCCAGCGCGGACATAGTCGACGCCTTCGACGATCCGACGGGCCGCCGCCATCAGCAACGCCCAGGCGGCGTCGGCGGTGGCGTCGGTCAGGACGCCGGGCGTGTTGCAGACGGCGACGTTGCGAGCGGTGGCGGCCGGGACATCGACGTTGTCGTAGCCGACCGCGAAATTGCTGACGACGCGCAATTGCGGCTCGCGGTCGAGGACGGCGCCGTCGATCCGATCAGTCAGGAGGGTGATCGCGCCGTCGCAGCCATGGAGCAGATCGGCCAATTGCGCGGGCGACGGCGGCAACTCGTCTTCCCAGAGGCGCATTTCGGTCGCGTCGCGGACCAGGCGCAACCCGGCTTCGGGGATGATCCGGGTGACGGCCACCGTCGGCTTGCCAGCGCTCACTGTCTCGCTCCTTTGCGTCCGCCGCGGCGTCCGCGCCGCGCCGTCGATCCTGCATCGCCGAGCGATTGTCGCCGAACGGGCGACCAGGCGAAAGCGGCGCTGATTGCGGCAATTCCGACGGGCATGGTAAGATATCAGCGAGGCTGATCGAAAGTAGGACTCATTCTCAACTACGATTGCAGTCATTGGGCGTCGGGGCGATGGAAGAGCGGTACCGGAACACGGTCCAACGGCAGGAAATTCTCGACGCGGTGCAGACGGCCGACGGCCACCTCACCGCGGGCGAAATTTTCGAGCGCGTGCGGCGAGCGGACGCGCGGATCGCGTATGGCACGGTCTACCGGACGCTCCATCTCCTCGCCCAGCGGGGGTTGATCCAGGAATTGACCTTCGCCGACGGGGCGAGCCGCTACGACGGGCGGGTCGAGCGGCACGACCATGTCCATTGCACGGAGTGCGGTTTGCTGCTCGACGTCGAGGCGCCGGAAGCATTGATGGCGCGGCACGTCGCCGCCGAGCGAAGCGGATTCGAGATCGTCAGCCATCACACCGTCTTCGTGGGGCGATGCCCCGCCTGCCGGCGCGGCGCCGCCTCGGCCGCGATGTGATTGGCGCGGGAGCCGTCGCGACGCCGCGGGGCGTCCGGCTCGGAAAGAAAGGTTCAGGGAGGGTCACGACGCTGCCATGAGCAACGTTCCGATGTTCGAAATCGAAAACCTGCACGCCTCGATCGAAGATCGCGAAATCCTGAAAGGGGTCGATCTGACGGTCAATCAAGGCGAAATTCACGCTTTGATGGGGCCGAACGGCTCCGGCAAGAGCACGCTGGCGAACATCATCGCCGGCCACCCTGCCTACGAAGTGACCGAAGGGTCGATCAAGTATTTCGGCGAAGACATCCTCGAATGGTCGCCGGACGAGCGGGCGCGCAAGGGCCTGTTCCTTGCGTTCCAGTATCCGACAGTCATCCCCGGCGTCTCGATGGCGAACTTCCTCCGGATGGCGGTGACCGCGGTCCGGAACGCGCGGGCGGACGAAGCGGCCGCGCAAGGCGGCGCCGCGCAGCGCATGACGCCGCGCGAATTCCGCCGCCTGATGAAGGAAAAGATGGCGCTCCTGAAGATGGACGACGCCTTCGCGACGCGCTATCTGAACGAAGGCTTTTCCGGCGGCGAGAAGAAGCGGGCCGAAATCCTGCAGATGGCGCTGCTGGAGCCGCGGCTGGCGGTCCTCGACGAAACCGACTCCGGCCTCGACATCGACGCCCTCAAGGTCGTTTCGGAAGGGGTCAACGCGCTGACCGGGCCGGAAATGGGCATCCTGCTGATCACCCACTATCAGCGGCTGCTGAACTTCATCAAACCCGATTACGTGCACATCATGATGGACGGCCGGATCGTCTCCGAGGGCGGCAAGGAACTCGTCACGCGCCTCGAGGCCGAGGGCTACGCGTGGGTCGAGGCTCAGGTCGCCGCAAGCGCCTAGGCGGAGTCGCGCCGATGCCCTCGACCCTGGTTGACGTGGCG
>JAICJJ010000310.1 GCA_025928535.1 Thermomicrobiales bacterium | reverse complement strand
GCCGCGCCGCTCGATCTCGATGTCGTCGCGTCGCGGTTGCTCGCGATCGTGCGCGACTGGCGCGCGACGCACCCCGATCGCCCATGGGCCGACGAAGTCGCCCAGGCTCGGCCGGACGTCCCCTGAAGTTACCCCGGTCGTGGGGTTGCCAAACAGTCACCGACGTGGCAACGTGAATCCGTCAGCGCGTCCGGACACCGGGGAGGGAAGGGGGCCGGCGCGCAATGCAATCTCCCGCCCATGCCCGTCTTCGCGCTCGCGCTGCGCTCCTCCATCGCAGTCGAGGAGATGCGTTCGTGCTACGTCGCCTGGCGATTTCGACGATCGTCGCCATCGTCTTTGTCACCGGGCTTGGCTTTCTGCCGACGGGAGGCGGCAATGCGCCGGCCCCCCGGTTCATGCTCGGCGCCCGCGCCACCGACGTTCCGCCGGGCACGCCCGCCGCCACGCCGACCGCGCTCTCCGACCAGCAACCCGAACCAGCCGCCAAGAAAAAGCAACGCCGCGCCAACCGCGCCCAGGAAACGCCGGCTGCGGCAACGGCGGCCCCAACTTCAGGCCCGTCGCCGACGGAGGGCGCGTCGCCGACGCCGGACGGCCGATCGATCAACTGCAGCGACTTCAAGACGCAGGAAGAAGCGCAGGCGGTCTTCGATCGCGACAAATCGGACCCGTACAATCTCGACCCGAGCGGCGACGGCCTCGCCTGCTCGCTGCTGCCGCGGGCCAAGGATCTGAACGATCCCGAAACGCTCGACGCCCCAGTCGATCAATATGGCCGGCCGCTCGTCTCCAATGCCATGCCCGCCGTGCCAGACGCGGCCCCGGCGGACCCGACCGCTGCTCCGGCCGCATCCGGCAGCGCCGACAGCGGCGGCAACGCCAAACGGCGCAATACGGCCAGAAACGCCCCCGCCGCGCCAACCCAGGACCCGACCAGTCCCAACGGCGGCTTGCGCTGCGCCGATTTCGCCACCCAGGCGGACGCCCAGGCGGCGCTCGACCAAAATCCGTCCGACCCGTACGACCTCGACCCCAACCACAACGGCGTCGCCTGCGAAGAATTGCTGCCGAACGGCCAGGAACAAGCCGTCTCCGACCAGCAACCCGCGAAGGCGGACAAGCAGGCCGCGAACAGCAAACAATCCGGCAACCAGTCCAGCAATCAGTCCGGCAGCCAATCCGCCAAGCAATCGGCCAAGCGGCAACGCGCCGCGCCGACCCCGACCCCGCAACCCGTGTCGGACGCGACGCCCAACAAGCCGAACAATGCAAACAAGCAAAAGAAAGCGCGGCAACAACACCCGGCCGCCGACAGCACTGCTGTTCCGTCGGATGCCGCACTGCCCGCCGCCGCGACGGCCGCGGCAGCCCTGAGCGACCTGGCCGCGACGCCGCAAGCGGTCGCCGCCGGCGGCTTGAAGAGCGTCAAGCAGGATTACGACTGCATCGATTTCCAGTATCAGGAAGACGCCCAGGCGGTGCTGGATCAGGACCCGTCCGATCCGTACAACCTCGATCCGAACAAGGACGGCGTCGCCTGTTCGTCGCTCCCCTATCGCGGCTCGGCCGCGACGGCCATCACCTCGGTGCCGAAGACGGGTGCCGGTCCGGCCACCGGTGTGCTTCTTCGTCCGGGCGCTTCGTCCGGTCCGTAAGCACGGTTGTCGATACCTCGGCGCCGCGCCCGTGTCGCCCGGCGCTCAAGACGCCGGGCTAACGCCGATAACCCGGCTGAAGCCGGCTCTTTATAGAGCGAATATCTACGAACATTCGATCGATCATCGCGATTCAAGCACGAAGTATCGACGAATGTTCCGCCGTAATTCAGCCGGCTTTAGCCGGGTTATTGGCGTTAGCTCGGGGGCTTTAGCCCCACGCGCGGCGCAGACGGCGGAGAGATTTCGCAACGCGGTCCAATCAGGGGCACCCGATCGGTTACGAACCGGCTTCGGCGAGAACGACCTGAATCGCGCGTTGCAGTTGCGGATCGCCCGTGCCCGGAACCGGCGTGCCGGCGGGCGTGGCCAGCGGCGTGGCGGCCCGCGGAGAGGCGAGCGGCGTCGCCTGCGCCAGCGGCGTCGCGCCGGGCGTGCCGGCGGGAACCGGCGTCGGCGGCGGCGCGCCTTCAACGAGGATGTCCGGCTGCAACCCTTCTTTCGGAATCGGGTTCTTGTGCGGCGTCAGCCACTGGGCGAAGGTGATCCGCGCCGACGAGCCGTCGTCGAAATCGTGGACGCGCTGCACGAGCCCCTTGCCGAAGGTGTGTGTGCCGATCAGTTTCGCGCGCCCGTAATCTTGCAGCGCCCCCGCCACGATCTCCGACGCGCTCGCCGAGCCGCCATCGACCAGCACCACCAGCGGCAACTGGTAGACCGACTCCCCGCCGCCGACGATCGATTGCGGCGTCGGCGACACGCCCGGGCTTGGGCTGTCTTCCTCGTAGAGGGCCGGTCCGCGATCGGGCGGCACGAAGCGGCCGATCACTTCGCGCGCGCTCGTCACCCAGCCGCCGCCGTTGCCGCGCAAATCGAGCACGATCCCCCTGACGCCGTCTGCTTTGGCCTGCTTCAGCGCCTGATCGAGTTGCGCCGTCGTCTGGTCGCCGAAGATCGTCAGTTGAATCCAGGCGATCTTGCCGTCCGCGACCGGGGTGTACTGGACCGAAGGGATCGAGATCGCCGCCCGCTGCACATCGACATCGAACGGTTGCGCCTGGCCCGGCCGCGCGATCGTCAATCGAACGCTCGTGCCGGCCGGCCCGCGAATGAGGCCCAGGGCGTCGTCGTTGGCGAGTCCTTCGAGGCGAGCGCCATTGGCCGCGACGATGATGTCGCCAGACCGCAATCCCGCTTTCGCCGCGGGCGACCCTGGAATCGGCGAGACGATCTCCATCTTGCCGGCCGGCTGCTCGACCCAGACGCCGATGCCTTCGTATTCGCCGTGCAATTCTTCGGAGACGGCGCCTTGCTCCACCGGCTCGAGAAAGACGGTGTAGACGTCGGGCAAGTCCGTGGTCAGCCCGCGCGCCGCCGCGTAGTCGAGTTCGCGCCGATAGTCGGCCATCGACGCGGCCGGCGTCGCGGCGGCCGCCGCGATGCCGGCCTGGGCATGCCGATCGAGATTCGCTTCGAAGGTGGCGATGCCCGCGGGGTCGGTCGGCCGATAGAGATATTCGCCCGTGAGGAGGTCTTTCACCTCCTGATAGTGGGGAAAGGCGTCGCTGACCGGCGGCTCGCCGGGCGCAGGCGGCGCGCCCCCGAGCACACGCTCGAACAACGAGCCGCCCGTGAAGATGGTCCGCTCGGCGATCATCCCCGCGCCGAAGGCGATGACCGCGATCAGCGCGAAAAGCGATCCATAGAAGGCGAGCGTCCAGGCCGATCGGGGCCGCCGGGCGCGGCGTGGCTTGGCGCCGTCGAGGGGCACGATCACCTCGGACGGCTGATCGGTTGGTTCCTGCGCCACGCGCGATTTCCCCCGCCCGAATGCGACGCCCGCGGGCTACGGATAGATGCCGCGCAGCCGCGTGAATTCGGCGACGCGCTCGATCGCCCGCACCAACGCCGCCGTCCGCATATGGACGTGACGCCGTTCCGCCGTCTCGTAGACGCTGTCGAACGCGTGCGTCATGATCCGGCGCAGCCGGTCGTTCACTTCCTGCGCCGTCCATGGAAACGCCTGCAGCGCCTGGACCCACTCGAAATAGGACACGGTCACGCCGCCGGCGTTGGCGACGATGTCGGGAATCAGAAAGACGCCGCGCTGGTAGAGGATGTCGTCCGCTTCCGGCGACGTCGGCCCGTTCGCCGCTTCGGCGATCAGCCGCGCCTGGATGTTCGGCGCGTTTTCCGCCGTGATCTGCCGCTCCAGCGCCGCCGGGATCAGGATGTCGCACGGCAGGACCAGCAACTCCTCGTTGCTGACATTGTCCGCGTCGGCGAAATCGACCACCGAGCCGGTCCGCGCCTTGTGGGCCGCGACGGCGGCCAGATCGAGGCCGGCCGGGTTGTAGATGCCGCCGCGCGAATCGCTGACGCCGACGACAGTCGAGCCGATTTCGGCCATCAGGCGCGCCGCGGTCGCGCCGGCGTTGCCGAATCCCTGGACGATGGTCCGGGTTTTGGTCAGGTCCATGCCGATCGTGTGCGCGGCTTCTTCGATCGTGAAGACGCAGCCGCGTCCGGTCGCTTCGCTGCGTCCTTCCGACCCGCCGAGCACGATTGGCTTGCCGGTGACCACGCCCGGCACCGAGTAGCCGATATTCATCGAATAGGTGTCCATCATCCAGGCCATGATCTGCGGATTGGTGTTGACGTCCGGGGCCGGGATGTCCTTGTTCGGGCCGATCATGATCGAAATCTCGGCCGTGAACCGCCGGGTCAGATTTTGCAACTCGGCTTGGGAAAGCAGTTTCGGATTGACCTGCACGCCCCCTTTGGCGCCGCCGAACGGCAACCCGACCACGGCGCATTTCCAGGTCATCCACATCGCCAGCGCCTTGACCTCGCTTTC
>JAICJJ010000084.1 GCA_025928535.1 Thermomicrobiales bacterium | reverse complement strand
GACGTTCGACGCGACGATCAAGATCGAGCACCTGCTTCAGCACCGAGGCCGCGTGCCGGAGCTGGCGGAACTCGGCTTCGTCTTCGTCGTCTCGGCGGTCGAGTCGGTCAATCCGCTCGTGCTGGACAAACTGGCGAAAGGACACGCCCGCGCCGACATCGAAGCGGCGCTCGCACTGCTCGATGCGGTCGGCGTGGCGATGCGGCCGTCGTTGATGCCCTTTTCGCCGTGGGAAACGATCGAAAGTTATCTCGAATTGCTGCGGTTCGTCGCCGAGCGCGATCTGGTCGAGTGCATCGATCCGGTTCACTTTACGATTCGGCTGCTGATTCCGCCCGGCTCGTTGCTGCTGGCGGACCCGAGCCGGGCGGATTGGCTGGGCGAACTCGACGCCGCCAATTTCACCTGGCGCTGGCGTCATCCCGATCCCCGCATGGACGCCTTGCAGGCGACGGTCGCGGCCATCGCCGAAACCGGCACCGCCGGGGAGGGCGCGCCGGCTTCGGCGACATTCGAGCGCATCTGGACGGCGGCGCATGCGGCGGCCGGGCAAGCGCCACCGCCAATGCCGAATCCGCCCGTGCGGCGCTGCCGGCCGCCCCGCCTGACCGAAAGCTGGTTTTGCTGAGCGGAACCGACCGCGGAGCAGTTGGCTCCGCTTGCCGGCCAGACCAACGCGAGCTCCATGGACTGATCGCTCCGTTCCGCCGGACTGGTCATCCCAAACCCTGCGAAGGACCAAGCCCGGCGAGCCCGCACGATGGCGGCGCCGAGATCCTTTCTCCGTCAGGATGACAACGGCAGGATGACAACGGGGCCGGATCGGACTGCTGAGCGACGCGACGCTCCCATGTTGGGCGTTGGCGCACCAGATTGCCACGTCCGGTCGCCTCACCTTCCGTTGTAAGGCTATACTCGGCGGCAGGGGGAAGGATGCCGGACCCCGTCCGGCGTCGGAATGCGTGTCGCGCAATTGGCGCGAAGATGGAGGATCGTTTCGTGGATCGGAACCGTTTCGATTGTTTGACCCGCTCGTTCGGCGCCGCGTCGACCCGACGCAACGCCATGAAGTTGGCCGTCGCCGGCGGCCTCGGCGCGCTGGGCCTGGCGGGCGCCTCGCAGGCGCTCGCCAAATGCGACGGCGCGGGCAAGAGCTGCCGCAAGAACAAGAATTGCTGCCGCGGTCTGCGCTGCAACAAGCCCGTCGGCGCCGTCACCGGCTCGTGCCAGTACAAGGGCGGCTGCGGCAAGAAGAATCAGTATTGCAAGGACAATCGGGACTGCTGCGGCGGTTTCCGCTGCGACAGCAAGACGAACTCGTGCCAGCGGTAAGCTGCCGCTGACGCGATGGTCGCGAACGACCGGCCGGGGCAGGAGCGCCTCCGGCCGGTCGTTTTTTCCGTCGGGTTCCCTTCCAGCGCGCCCACCGTCGCTCCGACCCACGCACGGAAAGAGTATCCTCGGCCCGGCGCCGGGTGGATGAGCGACGCGGGGAAGCGCGCCGGAACGAGGGACGCCGCCGGTCGGTCCGGCGGTTGCGGGGAGACGGCATGGACGCGCGCCTGCGGCGCGACGATCTCGATTTCATGGCGGACGCCTTCGACCCGGATCGGGTGGCGGCGCTGGCGACGACGCATCTGCGCCGGCCAGACCGACCGCCGGCCGAGGCGGCGGGCTGCGAACTCGTTTTCGCCCGACGCGGCGCCGGCCGACGCCTCTTTCAATATCGGCTGCGGCTGCGGCTGGCGGCTGGCGCCGAGCGAACCGAACTCGTGACGGCGCTCGCCTACGCCGACGACAACACCAAGCGCCTGTGGTCGATGCTCCGCCGGCGGCCGGCGCCGGTCGTCGCCGACGATGCCGCGCTCGCGCCGGTCGCCTACGTGCCGGACCTCGACCTCCTGCTGCAGACCTTTCCGTTCGATCACCGGCTGCCGGCGCTGACCCCGCTGCTGGCGGGCCAGGAGCCCGCGCTGACCGCCGCGTTGCTGGCCCGTTTCGGTCCGGGCGATTGGATCCCTGTCGCCTGGGAGGCCGCGTCGGTGCGCTACCGGGTCGATCTGCGCGCCACCGTGCGGATCATCCTCCGCGCTCACGCGGTCGGCTCCGACGCGACGGCGGAACGCGCCTTTTTCGCCAAGGTCTACGCCGCTCCGGATCTCGCCGAAGAAGCATGGACGGCGCAGCGCCGTCTGACCGAGGCGCTGGCGACGCGGACCGGGGCGCTCGCCGTCGCGCCGCTGGCCGCGTATTTGCCGGAGTCGCGTCTGCTGGCGCACGACGCGGTCGGCGGGGCAGCCCTGGATGACGTGATGAGCGATGCTGGCCGCGCCGCCGACGCCGTCCGCGTCGCCGCCGAGGCGCTCGCGACGCTCCACCAACTCGACCTCGCCGCGCCCGAGCGGCCAGAGACGGACCCGATCTCCCCAGACCGGCTCGCCATGAGCGTGGCCCGACTGCAGGCGACGCGGCCCGACCTCGCGGCGATCGTGGGCGATCTCGCCCCCGTCATCGGCGACGCGCTGGCCCGCCTCGGACCGCCGCCGGCGGCGCCGATCCACGGCGATCTCAAGCCGGCGCACGTTCGGATCGATGGCGGGCAGGCGACGTTACTCGATTTCGACAAACTCGCGGCCGGCGATCCGGCGCGGGACGTCGCGGACATGCTGATCCGGTTCGGCCGGGGCCTTCCCGGCAAGCGGCGGGACCACCACGCGCAATTGATCCGCCCATTTCTCGAAACGTATCTGGATCGCGCGCCCGGCGGCTGGGCCGACCGCCTGCCGCCGCACTACGCGGCGGCCCTCCTGCACGAAGCGGCGGCGGCCGGCGAAAGTGTCCGCGCCAGCGGCGACGATCGGCCCGGCCGTCGCGCCCGACAGGCGGAATATCCGCGCCGCCTCCTGACCACGGCACAGGCAGCGTTGGCCGGCGATCTGTACGCATGGGAGCGATGAACCGCATGGCAGGCAAGCGACGGACAAACCGGGCGACCGACGGCGTCGCCGACGCGGCAGAGGCGCGAGCGGAGGCGCCCGTGTCCGCCGAAGCGATCTTCGCCTTTCTGAGCCAGACCCCCGATCTCGACGCGCTGCGCGCGGCCTATCCCGCGCTGGAGCCGGACGATCTTCGCCGCTGCTTTGCGGACGCGCGGGAGGCCGCGACGGCAGCATCGCCGACGATCCGCTACCGGAAAGGGGCGAGCCAAACGACCTTTGCCCGGACCCACGGCTTGCCCGAGCCGGACCCGTCGATCCACAAGGGATTCGTCTTCAAGATGCTCCTTGGCTTGTTGAAGCCGGGGCGGCTGCTCGATCTCGGCGCCGGCAAAGGCAATTTTTCGATCGCCGCCGCTCAACTCGGCTGGACGGTCACGGCGGTCGACGCCCGGACGGTGCGTTGGCCCGATCCGGATCGGGTGGCCGATCCGGCGCTGGCGGCGCTGATTCGGGGCATCGCCTGGGTGCAGGCCGATGTCCGCGAATTCCCGATCGCGCCCGGGGCGTACGATCTGATTTGCATCCTCGGGTTGCTGCACCATCTCGAACCGGCCGATCAACTGGCGTTGCTGCGGCGCTGCGCCCCGACGCCCCTCCTGATCGACACCCGCATCGCCAAGGCGAATCTCGACCAGTCGGGACCGTACGAGGGAATGCTCATCCGCGAGCACGGCGCGACCCGGGAAGAGCGCGATCAAGTGCCGACGGCTTCCTGGGGCAACGCGCTGTCGTTCCAGCACACGGAAGAGTCGCTGCTGCGGATCGCGCGCGACGCCGGCTACGCCAAGATGATGCAGATGCGGCCGCCGCACCGGCGCGACTACACGTTCTATCTCTGCCTGCCGGGGCCAACGGCGGCCGAGCGCGCGGAATCGGAATCCGACCGGGCCGCGCCCATCGGGAAAGGGCGCGACCGAACCCGGGCGGAGCGCGTTCGGCCGGACGCCGACGAAGCGTAGCGAAACGTCGACTCCGCTGTAGCCAGCGCCGGCGAGGCCGCTTGACGGGCGGCTTCGCCGATCGGTCCATTCGCATATTGTCAACAACCCCTGCGTTGATGCATGCTTTGTCAACACTGCTGACGGGCGCCGCCGACCGACGACGGCGGCGCGAAACGCGTGCGGGCATCACGCCGCCCCGACTTTCATGTTTGGCAAGCGGATGGGCGTGGCGCGAGTCGATGCCGAATGCAGTCGGAACAGGGCGCCGGCCGACGGCTTGCGACGACGCCGACGGGCGATGCGTTTCGCCCGACGAGCGCAGCGTGGGCCATGGCGTTGGCGCCCGAGTGCGAGGAGTCGCGCCGAGCATCGGCGCGGACAGGGGACGCCATGGACAGCAACCGTTTCGACGATCTGACGCGCGGCTTGACCGCCACTTGCAGCCGCCGCACGGCCCTGACGGGACTTGCCGCCGGCGCGCTCAGCCTTGGGCTGGCGAAGGGCGTCCTGGCCCAGTCGGTCGAGCCGTCGGGCTGCAAGGTCCGGCGCTGCAAGAAGGGCCAACTCAACGACAAGTGCAAGAAGAACGGGGAGTGCTGCGGCGGCCTCAAGTGCAAGAACAAGAAGTGCAAGTTCAAGAACGGCCACGGCGGCGCCGGCGATTGGTGCAAGAACGACCGCGACTGCAACGCGAAGTTCTTCTGCAAGAAGAACCAGTGCATTCCGAATAGTTGCAAGTCGAGCTGAATCGGCGGCGAAAACGGCATGCACGACGACGGGGGCGCGGGTCTCGCGCCCCCGTCGTCGTCTCACTTGGTCGGCGCGTATCATGGGCGCGTGACGTTCGCGGGAGAAGCGCGATGGCCCTGACCAAACCGAGCGGCGTCTGGACCTACGACGATCTGTTGCGCTTGCCGGACGACGGAAAGCGGTACGAGATCATCGAGGGGACGCTGTACGAGATGCCGAGCCCGCTTCTGGTCCACGCGAAGGTGATCTCAAATTTGATGTTTTTTCTCGGCGCGTTGGCGCGCTCCCTCGGCGCCGAGTGGTTTACGGCGCCGCTTGACGTGTTCATCCCAGGCGGCGATCCGGTGCAGCCCGATCTGATCGTCATCTTGCCCGGCGGCGCGGCGAAGCCGGTTCGGCGCGGCATCGAAGGGCCGCCGGACCTGGCGGTCGAAGTCCTCAGCCCGTCCAACCGGGGCCACGACCGGCTGACGAAGCGGGCGCTCTACGCGCGGGCCGGCGTACGGGAATATTGGATCGTCGATCCGATGGCGCGAACACTTGAAGTATTTGCGCTCCATCTCGACGCGTTCCATGCCGTGCAAACCGCGGCGAGTCTGGATCGCATCGCGTCGCCGCTCTTGCCGACACTCGATCTGACCGCCGCTGACGTGTTCGCCGGGTTGGATGAACTCGCCGCTGCGGACGAGGAAGTCTGAGCGTCGCTATTCGTCGCCGGCCACGCCATACGTCGGCGCCGAGGCGGGATCGAGCGCGCGGGTGACGTAGGCGTCCATCTGCGGCCGCCAGAGTCGCCAGAGTTTGGCCAATTCGCCGATCGGATCATCGGCCCAATCGACGCGCAGATCGACGACGGGCCATGGCACGTCCCGCACGATCAGCAAGCCGGCCGAATGGACCGGGCCGGCTTCGCCGCCCGCGGCGAGCCCCGCCTGCATCGCCGCCAGCAGCCGGTCGCCGAAACGCTCGTCCCGCCGCTCCATGAACGCCGCGAGCATCTTCGCGGGCACGTCATCCTGGGCGAGCAGGTTGCCGGCGACGACGGCGTCGGCTCCCTCCGCGGTCGCGTGCGTCCCGAGCGTGCGCTCGCCGGACCAGGCGGCGGTTCCGCCCCAGCGATCGACGACGGTGAGTTGCCGGTAGGCGATGTCCGGCGCGTCCGCCACGACCTGATCGAGCGCCTCGCGGGCGAACATCCCCCGTTCCAGCCGGGCGAGCAGCGCGGCGCCGAGCCGGGGATCGGTGATGTTCTGGCTGCACGCCGCGCCGACGCCCGTCCGCGCATAGGCGCAGCGCGCCGCCACCGCCGGACTCGATGACGAAACGGCGACGCCGAACATGCCGGTCGTTGCGTCGCGCGCAGCGATGGAAAAGGTCATGTTCGCTCCGACTTCACGGCCGTCACGTCGATTTCGACCAGCCATTCCGGCCGGGCCAGCGCCGTGACGACGAGGCCGGTCGACACCGGATGGACGCCTTTCAACCAGCGGCCCATCACGCGATAGACCGGCTCGCGATAGCGGGGATCGACGAGATAGACGACGATCTTGACGATGTCGGCAAGTTGGCTGCCGGCTTCACGGAGCAGCAGGTCGATGTTCGCCATCGCCTGCTCCGTTTGCGCCGCCACATCGCCGATGCCGACCGATTCGGTCGTGTCGATGTTTTGCCCGACCTGGCCGCGCAGATAGATCGTGTTTCCGGCGACCACCGCCTGGCAAAGATCGTTGTCGAGCTTTTGCTCCGGGTAGGTGTCGCGGGTGTTGAAGGGGCGAATGCGCCGGTGCGTCGTCATGACGAGGCTCCCGTCGTCGCCGCCTGCACGTCGGCGCGGCGTTCGCCACCGGCGCGGCCGTTGCTCGACGCCCCAGCCGGCTGCGCCGTTCCCAGCACCCGCTCCGAGAGCCCGGCCGAGCGCTGTACGAAAGCGATCGCGTCGTCGAAATCGAAATTGCGATAGACCGCCAGCAGATGGGCGAAGCCGGGCGATTGGGCGAAGAGATTGAACGTCAGGCGATGGCCGGCGTAGTCGGAATTGAGCAGATCGCGCGCGTAGGCGAGCAATTTTCGCCGGTCGTCGGCGACCCATCGCTCGTTGATCGTGTAGTACTTCTCAAGCCAGGGCGCGATCTCCGGGTTGCGAAAACTCGCGGCGTTCGGCGACACGCAAATCTGGCCGCCGCAGAGATCGCGGGCGATGTGCATCATCTGCGCCAGTTGCGAGCAGGCGAGCACCCGGCCGGTGTAGAGCAACGACTGGTTCGGCATCAGCAAGCCGCCGGGGCTCGGCTCCGCTTCGGCGATGGCGGCCGTCAGGTGGGCGTTGATCCCTTCCCGGTAGACGGCCAGCGTCGCCAGTTTTTCCTGCACCGCTTGCTGCTTTTCCAGCCCCGTCTGTCGCGCGTTCAGCATCGCCGTGCCGATCAGCATGTCGGCGTACCTGAGGATGCGCTGGACGAAGGCGAACGCGCTGTAGCGATGGAGCGTCGCCCGGATGAACGCGGCGGCGCGCGTGTGACGATAGAAGAGCACGTCTTCCCAGGGGATCAGCACGTCGTCGAAGATGATCAGGGTGTCGATTTCGTCGAACCGATTGGCGAGGGGGTAATCGTCGCTCGAAGCGCGGCCAGCGAACCCGGAGCGGCAGATATGCTTCATGCCGGGCGCGCCCATGTGGGCGATGAAGCCGAGCGCATAGTCAGAGAGTTCGCTGTCGCCCCAGTTGGCGATAGTTGGCTTGACGAACGCCTGATTGGCGTAGGCCGCGGCCGTCTCGAATTTCGCGCCCCGGACCACGATCCCGGCGTCGGTCTCCTTGACGACGTGGAGAAGCATGTCGGGGTCCTGATCCTGCGGCCGTTTCGAGCGGTCGCCTTTCGGGTCGGTGTTGGCCGAGACGTGGAACGGGTCTTCCCGCCAGGCGCGTTCGACGTGACGCCGGATGTTTTCGGAAAAGCGGGGATCGACCTCGTTCAGGACATCCTGCCCGTCGTAGAGCGACCACATCTCGCCGACCGTTTCGTCGCCGACGCGGGTGACGACGCCGCCGATGTCGTCAAGGACGCGATCGACCGCGCGCCGCTTGTCGCGCCAGTCGTCGATCGTGCGGGGCAATTTCGGGCCAATGGCGAAACGTTCGTCGGTCGCCGGATCGACCCAGGTCATCACGTCGCGGGTGGCGGGATCGTGCCCCATGTCGTAGATGCGGGCGCGAATGTCGACCAGCGGCTTGAACGCCGGATGGCTGGGAACGTCGTCGACCCGCTCGCCGTCGATGTAGACCTCGCGGCCGTCGCGGATCGATTCCCGATAGTCGTCTCCGGTGCGGATCATCGCGTCACTCCGTGCGGACGCCAGGCCGAGCCTGCGCCCGACCCGACGGTCGATCGACGAAATCGTGCCTGACCGCCCGCCAGCGCGACACCCGCACGGAACCGGAGGGCGTGTGGGCGGCAATGATCGCACACGCCGGGGTCAAGCCGAAAGTTCGTCCAGTCCGACAATCGCCTCGCCCGCCGGGAAGCCGTTGGCCAGCAACGGCGACGCGACCGCGTCGTCGCCGGACAGGACGCTGAGGCTGCGATAGCGTCCCGCTTCCAGCCTCAGCACTTCGATCGTCCGCGCCGAAGGATCGACCAGCCAGTATTCGCGCACGCCGCCCCGTTCATGGAAACGGCGCTTCGTTTGCTGGTCGTGCGCCCGATTGCTCGGCGAAAGTATCTCGATGACCAGGTCTGGCGGACCCTCGATGCCGCGCTGCGAGGGCATTGCCTCGCTCTCGGGCATGAGGACGAAGATGTCGGGTTACACCGGGGTGGCCCCGGCGAAAAAAACATCGATCGGAGCCGTACGCGAAACCGCGCCGAGCGACCGGACGATGGGCAGCAAAAGCGCGATCAAGTTGGCGACGACCGTGCCCTGCTCCCAACGCGTTCCCGTCATCTCGTAGAGCGTGCCCTCGATGATCTCGTATCACTTCCCGT
>JAICJJ010000449.1 GCA_025928535.1 Thermomicrobiales bacterium | reverse complement strand
GCCGAGCCGGCGGAAGATGGCATCGACCGTCTGCTCGGCCAATTCGCGGTAGGTCGTCAATTTGCCGCCAACGATCGAGATCAGCCCGGCCGGCCCGCCTTCGCGCGCGTGGTCGTGAATGATGTGTCGCCGCGTCGTTGCCCCCGTCTCGCCCGCCGATCGATACGGCAGCGGGCGCACGGCGGCGGAGGTGTAGCGGATGTCGCCCCGGCCAAGATGGGCGCGGGGGATGACGCGGTTGGTTTCGTCCAGCAGATAGGCGATCTCGGCGTCGCTGGCGACGAGGGCTTCGAGATCGCCTTCGAACCGGAGATCCGTCGTGCCGATCAGATAGAGATCGTTCCAGGGAATGATGAAAACGGGGCGACCATCCCGCTGCGCTTCGACGTAGAGCGCTTCCGGCGGCGCGCCGGGAAACGGCGGGACAACGAGATGGCTCCCCTTCGTGCCGCCGATCAGTCGGCGGTTTGCCGCGCCCGCCGCGCCGGTCAGCAAGGCGTCGATCCACGGTCCGGCGACGTTGACGACCACCGGCGCGGAGACGTCGCCGGCTGGCCCAGCATCAGGCGCGATCCGCGCGCCGACGACCCGGCCCCGCTCGACCAGCAGCCGTTCGACCCGCGCGTAGGTTTGCAGTCTGGCGCCGTGAGCGCGGGCCGACAGCGCGTTTTCGACCACCAGCCGCTCGGGGAACTCGACCTGCGCGTCGTGATAGCGCGCCGCGCCGAGGAGACCATCCGCCCGCAGGCCGGGCGCGAGCGCCAGCGCCTCGCGTCGGCTCAACATCCGGTGGCGCGGCAGCGATTTGTCGAACGAGAGAAGGTCGTAGGCGGCCATCCCCGCCGCGATCAGCCGCCAGCCGCGCCGATCGCCGCGATAGATCGGGATCAGCAGCGGCAGCGGCCGGACGAGATGCGGCGCCGCGTGCAGCAGCCACTCCCGTTCGCGCAGCGATTCGCGCACCAGCCCGATTTCGCCATGTTCGAGATAGCGCAAGCCGCCGTGGATCAGTCGGGTCGATCCGCTCGTCGTGCCGCCGCCGAGATCGCCCTTGTCGACCAGCAAGACGCGCAAGCCGCGCATCGCCGCGTCGCGCGCGATCCCGGCGCCGTTGATCCCGGCCCCGATCACGATCAGGTCGTACGTGTCCGCTGTCGTTCGCTCGGCCGCCACCGTCGCGCGCCCCCTCTGCCGCCGTTCCCGCTGGCGGAATGATCGCTTACTTGTCGCGCGATTGCCGTCCCGGCGATGCGCGCCGCAACGATGATTGCGGGCCCCGCTCGTCAGCCCCGGAACATCGGATCGACTCGCTCGGCGTACCCCGTCGCCAGCGCGAAGGCGATCTGCATGCCAAGGTCGGTCGCGTCGCGGTTGGCCAGCGCCACGCTCGTTAGCCGGCGGCCGGCCACATCAGGGAAATGGAACGCCGCCGCCGAGTAGCCCGGCCCTCCGCCAGCGTGCCCAGCCACTCGTCCGAACGGCGAGCCGAGATCGACCATTACACCCAATCCGTAGCCAGGGCGGACGAACAGCGGATGTGCCGCGGGCACGGGCGCCGCGTCCAGCATCGTCGCCAGCGACGCGGGCTGCAGCAACCGGCCGCCAAGCAGCGCCTCGAAGGCGCGCGCCAAATCGGCGGCGGTCGAGACCGCCGCGCCGTGCGAGACCCAGCCGGGGTGGTAGCGCCGCGTCACGTCGCGGAGCCGCCCGTCCTGGTCGAGTTGGGCGCTGTAACCCGGCGTGAGTCCCTGAACATCGGCGAGCGATTCGGCCACGAACGTCTGGCGCAGCCCGGCCGGCTGGAAGACCAGATCGGCCAGCGCATCACGCAATGGGCCCTGGGTGATCCGCTCGATCGCCTGCCGGACGAGGAGATACCCGATATTGGAGTAGGCCCATCCTTCGCCGGGCGGAAACAAGAGTCCTTGCCGCAGCGTCCGCTCGAAAAACTCGGCCGGCGTCCATGGCGCGCCGGGGTTAGCCCGGAGGTCGCGGCCATAGTCGGGCATCGCCCCGTAGTCGGGCAGCCCGGAGGTGTGGTCGAGCAGCCGGCGAATGGTGACGGCCTCCGGGAGCGCAACTTCGGGAAGAACAGAGCAGATTGGGGCGTCGAGGGAGAGTCGGCCCAGTTCGACGAGCCGAAGGACGGCGACCGCGAGGAAAACCTTGGTGATGCTGTAGAGGGAGAACGCCGCCTCGTCACCGAGCGGCTGGCTTCGATCGAGATCGCGCCAGCCGATGCCGGCCGTCAGCACCGTCCGGCCATCGACGACCAAGGCGATGGCCGTCCCCGGCGTGTCGCTCCGTTCGAGAAGGTGCGCGGCCATCGCGCGAAGATCGACTCCGGCAAGATCATGGCTCGACACGATCGACGATCTCCTCGCAATGCTCCCGGTGCCCGCCAACCGCTCCGCCGGCCGGTGAGCCCGACCTGGCAAAGAGCAGACACCGGCATGGGTCAGTATCATCTACGGTCAACACGCCGTGAATGCCGCCGCATCGACCTGTCCAGGAGAGGGGAATCCCGGAAGATGGAAGCGCAGGACTCGGAGCCGTCGATCGATCCGCTGACCGAGGGACAGCCCGGCGGCCGCTGGTTGCCCCGCGTCCTGGCGCGCAGCCGGTTTTTCGTCTTGCTCGCCGTCCTCAGCGCATTCGTCTCGGCAGTCACGCTCTACGTCTACGGATCGCTCGTCGTGCTGGCGACCATCTGGGAAACCGTGACCCACCGCGCGATCAGCATCGACGGGGCCAAGGACCTGCAGGTCCGCTTCATCGAGTTGACCGACGTCTTCCTGCTCGGCACCGTCCTGGTCATCGTCGCCTTCGGCCTCGACCAGTTGTTTCTCCATCCGGGGTTGGCCGTGCCGGAATGGCTCCGGATTCGCAATCTCGATCAATTGACCGCCCGGCTGATCGAAGTGGTCGGCGTGCTGCTGGGCGTGACGTTTCTGGCGTTCGCGGTCGAAGTTCGGGGCGAGATCGACGTCCTGGAATTCGGCGGCGCGATCGCCATCGTGATCGCGGCGCTCAGCCTGTTGCTGGTCGTTTCGGATCGCCTGGCCAAACGGCACGACAAGGCTGGCGCAAGCGGCGAACGCGACGTCGCGGGCGAATCGT
>JAICJJ010000284.1 GCA_025928535.1 Thermomicrobiales bacterium | reverse complement strand
GATCGCTCCCGCCTCGATGAACCGTTCGACGACCTGCCGCCGCCGAGCTCGACCTTCGGTCGGCGGTCGTCCCGCTCCGCGGAACCGCCGGCCGACTTCGACGATCCGCTCAGCGCCTCGGCCTGGGATCTGACCGACGACGATTGGGACGCCAACCCGATCGAGGTCGAGCCGGAAGACGAGCCGGTTCAACCCCGGCCCGCCCGCCGGACGCGAACGACCCGGACGGCGCGCCCGGGCCGGGCGCGTCCGGCGCCGACCTTGCCAAGTTTTCAGGCGCCGGCGTTTCTCTCGCAAGCCGAACTGACCGCCGATCGCATCTCGCTCGGCTTGCTCGGCCTGAATGTCCTGAGCGTGCTGCTGATGGCGCTGATCCTCGCCAGCCGCCTGGGCGGCTTGCCGCCGACGATCGTGCTCCATCTCGACGCCGCAGGCCTCCCCGACCGCTGGGGGCCGCCGCGCGTGCTCTGGCGCATTCCGCTGCTGGCGGCGATGACGACGCTGATCAATCTCGTGCTGGCCTGGTTTCTCGCGCCGCTCGACCGCTTCGCCAGCCTCTTTCTCCTCGCCGCGGCGTTCGTCGTCCAACTCCTCGCCTGGGTCGCGGTGTTTCAGTTTCGGTAACGGCGGTCCCTCACCCCACACCCCTCGCCCATTGCGATGGGCGAGGGGTTTGGGGGTGAGGGAACTCCCGGCGCCGAGAAGAGCATGCGCGAACCCCGGTCTGCTTCGGCCAGCACCTCGGCGAAGAGCGCTTCCCATTGCGGCACGACGACGTCGGCGCTGAACCGCTCGATGACGCGCCGCCGCAGGCTGGCGCCGAGCCGTTGACGGAGCGCCGGGTTGGCGAACAAGGCCCCGAGTGCGTCAGCCACGGCCGCCGGATCGTCGTGCGGCACGAACCAGCCGCTGATCCTGTCGTCGATCAGGGCGTCGATGCCGCCGTCGCGGGTGGCGACCACCGGCAGCGCCGCCGCGCCGGCTTCGGCGACGACATGCGGCATCCCTTCGCCGCGCGGCAGCCAGAGCATTGCGTCGAAGCCGGCCATCAGCCGCGGCACGTCCGGCCGATCGCCAAGGAAAATCGCCGACGAGCCCAGGCCGAGGTCGCGGGCGAGTTGGCGCAATGCGGCCGCATATTCCGGCATGAAGGCGTCCGGCCCGCCGACGATGACCAGGCGGACATCGGGTAGCGTTTCCCGGAGGAGGGCAACGGCGCGCAACGCGTCTTCGACCCGCTTTTTCCGATCGAGCCGGCCGACCCAACCGACGACCGGCGTTCCGGGAGCGACGTCCCATTCGGCGCGGACGGCGGCGCGTTGAGCCGGGTCGAACTCAGCGAGATCGACCATCGACGGAATGGTCAGGGCGTGGCTAGGCCGCTCAGGCATCCGGCTCGCCGCCGCGTCGCGAATGGCGTCGCAAACGCCGACATAGCGCGTCGTGCGGTCTTTCGGGCCGGTCAGCGCTTCCGAGACGAGGCCGCCATGCTCGATCAGCGGCGGCGGGTCGACGCAGGCGGCCAGCGCCGGATAGACGTCCGGCACGGCCTGACAGGCGACTGCGAGATCGTAGGCCGGCAACCGCCGCGCCAGATGGGCGACGGTTTCTTCGAATGACAATGTATACGGCCTGCGATCGACCGCGACGTCGAGGTCGGCCAGTTGGCGGTGCGTCTGTTCCGGCATCCCCGGCTTTCGCAGGCAGGCGACGACGTCGAGCCGCCAGCGCCTCCGGTCGAGATGCCTGGCGAGCAGGCGGACCTCGGTTTCTTCGCCGCCGACCACCAGCCAGGCGAAGACAAAGAGGATGCGGCGGGGCCGAATCGGTTCGGCGTCGAATGGCGGCTCCGCCGTGCGGGCGACGACGGCGGCCATCAGGCGGCGATGCGGGGCGCGACGCAGCGGACGAACCGCTCCATGCCGGCCGGGTCGGGATAATCCATGAACCGCACCTGGAAATGCTCGGCCCCAGCGGCGATGAACGCGCGCAATTCGGCCGCAACTTCATCCGGCGTCCCCCCGACGATGTGGAGATCCGGCCAGCGCACGACCCGGCCCGGATCGTCTTCGACGCTCAGCCAGATGACCTGCGAGCGGACGATCTGGCGCGGATCGCGGCCGACCGCGGCGCAATGCGCGTCGAGGATGCGGTTCTTGCGCGCGAACGCTTCGACCGTGCCGACGTCGGCGCACCACCAGTCGGCGTATTCGGCGACGAGCCGCAGCGTCCGCTGTTCGCCGCCGCCGCCGATCATCAGCGGAATCGGCCGCTCCGGCAGCGGGGAGCAGAAGGCGTCGTCGACGTGGTAGTGGCGGCCGTGGACCGTCGCCGGGCAGTCGCGGCCGAGCCCGCGCACGATCCGGATCGCTTCTTCCATCTGATCGAGTCGCTCGCCCGGCGGCGGAAACGGGATGCCATATTGGTGATGCTCGTCCCCATTGTTGCCGGCGCCGATGCCGAGAACGAACCGGTGGCCGGACAGCACGTCCATGTTGACCGCCAATTTCGCCAGATAGGCGGGATTGCGGAACGCCTGGCCGCAGACCATCGTGCCGTAGCGCAGACCCGGGTGGCGACCCGCCAGCCAGGCCATCGTCGTGAAGCATTCGAGATGCGCTTTTTCGCGCCAGTTCATGTGGTCTTCGACCCAGATCGTGTCGAAGCCGCCTTCGCGCGCCAATTCGACATGGCGGTCGTCGGCTTCGATCAACGATTCGGCGAGACATTCCGAGCGCGGATCGACGCCGGCCGGCGATTCGAAGAAGGCCGGCTGCGCGATCCAGCCGTAGGTGCAAATGGACTCGCTCATGATGCGTTCACCGCCATCGCTTCGCCTTGGCGCGCGGCGCGGGCCGCGGCTGTCGCCAGCCGGTGGGTGCGCAACGCTTCGGCGTACGGAACGCGAATCCGGTTCGGCTTGCCCTGGACGGCATCGATGAAATCGCGGTCTTCCCGGACGAACGGATCGCCCGCGGCCCGTTGCAACGGCCGTCCCTGGCCGACATCGACCATCAGATCGAACTCGGACAATTCGATCGCCAATCCGTCGCAAAAGAGGTGCAGCCCGATCCGGTGCGGCCAGTTCAGCAGGCAGGTCGAAGCGATCGAGCCGACCGCGCCGGAAGCGAAGCGGAGCATCGCCACCGACGCTTCGGGAACATCGGCCTCGGGAAAGGCGGCGCGCGGGGTGCGCCCGGCGATCGCCTGGACCGATTCGACGTCGCCGACCAGCAGCCGCGCCAGATCGAAGATGTGGGTCGTCTGCTCGACGAATTGCCCGCCCGATCGCGCTTCGACCGACCACCAGGCAGGCGGCGGCGTGGCGTCGAGCCAGTAGCCGAGGGCGAGGCGCGCCGGCCGGTCGGCGAGCAGCCGTTGCGCCTGTTCGACGATGTCGAGATACCGCCAGTGATAGCCGACGGCGGTGACGAGGCCGGCGCGGTCGATCGCGTCGGCGATCCGCTCGGCCGGCGCGACGTCGATCGCCAGCGGCTTTTCGACGAAGAACGGGATGCCCCGCTCGATCAGCGCGTCTTCCGGCGCGCCATGCGCGAACGGCGGCACGCAAACGTAGACGGCGTCGAGCGCTTCCTCCGCGAGCATCGCCTCGTGATCGGGGTAGATGCGCGCGTCGCATTTTTGCGCCAATTCGTCCGCCCGCTCGGCGCGGGGATCGGCCAGCGCAACCACCGCGACATCGTCGAATCCGAGCAAATCGTCCAGGTGCCGCTCGGCGATGACCCCGGCCCCGATGAACCCAACCCGCGTTCGTGTCATGGGCTCTTCCTCACTGGATTCCCTCACCCCCTGACCCCCTCTCCCACTGCGGCGGGCGAGGGGTTGGGGGTGAGGGCGCTCCCCAACACCTGCTCGTAAATCGCCGCCGTTTCGCGGGCCATGCGGCGAGCGTCGAACGACCGGGCGCAAAGCGCCCGCCCCGCCTGCCCCCAGGCCGCGCCCTGCTTCGGATCGAACGCTTCCAGCGCCGCCGCCGCCAGCGCCGCCGGATCGCGCGGCGGGACGAGTCGGCCGGTGACGCCGTCCCGCGTCGCTTCCTCATTGCCGCAAACCCGCGTCGCGACGACCGGCAAACCGACGGCCATCGCTTCGAGCAAGGCGATTGGCAACCCTTCGAAGAGCGACGGCAAGACGAAGAGATCGGAGGCCGCGAGCAAATCGGGCACGTCGTCGCGCTGACCGAGCGTCAGCACGGCATGCGCGAGCCCCCGGTCGCGAATGCGGCGCGTCATCTCGGGCCGCAACGGGCCGTCGCCGACCCAGAGGAAGCGGGCGCGCGGCTCTCGGGCGAGAATCGCCGGCACGGCATCGAGCAAATCGGCATGCCCCTTTTGCTCGGTGAAGCGCGCCACGGTCAGGGCCACCGGCGCGGCGGGCGGAATGCCGAGTCGGCGGCGTACGACGTCCCGCGTGGCGCGGGGAGCCGGTGGAACAATGCCATTCCGCACCAGGGCGAGTTTGGCGTCCGGCGCGCCCGCCGCCAGCAGCGACGTTTGCGCCCCGGCCGAGACGCAAATCAGCCGGTCGACATGGGCCAACATGCGGCGATGGCTGCGCCGCTCCTCCGGATCGGCGATCACGTCGGGCAAATGCTCGGTCCGGATCACCGCCGGCACGCCCGCTTCCCGGGCGGCGAATGTCGCCGTGTGCCCTTCCCAGCCGGTTCCAGCGTGCATGTGGAAAATCTCGATCCGGCGTTCGCTCAGCCAAGCGCGCAGCCGGCGGATGTCCGGATCGTCGCGATGCCCGCGGCCGTCGAGCGGCAGCGTTTCGATGCCGAGCGCGTCGGCCCGCGCCAGCAG
>JAICJJ010000231.1 GCA_025928535.1 Thermomicrobiales bacterium | reverse complement strand
GCTGAAGATCGGTGACGGCGGCAACGGGGCGATTCCGCCGGCGAAGCTGCGGCAGTTCATCGACCGCCTGCTCGATGACAGGGCAGATCGCGACGGGCAGATCCGCGCCCTGCTCTGCGAGCGGATGATGGAGCTGGATTGCGCGCGCCTGCTTGCGGCAGGGAAGTTAAGCCTGTCCAGCATCAGCGGCGGCGGCGGGGCGACACCGGCGCAGGCGGCGCTCGGGATGGCGCTGCGGCCCATGGCGATGGGCGACGGACTGCTCATGATCCGCTTCACCACCGCGATGAAGCAGGCGTTCGAGCGATCGAACGATTTTCCCACTTTCAGCAAGACGCGCCCGGAGTATCCGCCGGAGGTCATGAATAATTCCTGGCGGCACGTGCTGGCGCGGATGCTCCTTCCGTCATTCGATCGAAGCATCGAGACCAGCTTCCGCATCTGCGCGTCGCGCCGGCTTTCGGCGACGGCGCTGGCGGTCCGCTGGTATCGAGTCGGCCACGCCGGCAAGCCGCCGGCATCGCTGGATGAGTTAGTGCCGACGTATCTGCCGGCGGTCCCGCTCGATCCGTTCTCCGAGCGCCGGCCGCTGCAGTATTCGCCTCGCCCGGACGATCCGATCCTCTACAGCAACGGCGAGAACTGTCAGGACGACGGCGGCAGCGAAGAGGCGACCAATCCCCGTCAAGCGAACACGCCCCATCGCAACGAATGGGCGAACGAGGACGTCGTCTGGCACCTTAACGCCCGTCCGCGGCAATTTCCTGAAGGCAACGAGGAGTACGAAGGCGCCGCCACCCAGCCCGCGGTGAAATGATCTGATCATTTAACGTTCTGAGCATCTGACCATTGATTCAACCCGCCGTCTGTTCAATGATCAGATGATCAGATTGTCAGTTGATCAGATCTTATGGTCCACGTTTACAAAACCTTCCGAACCGCCCTCCGCGCCCTGCGCCGCAACGTGATGCGCTCCGCGCTGACTTGCCTCGGCATCGTCATCGGCATCGCGGCCGTCATCGCCATGGCGGAGATCGGGCAGGGCTCGTCGTACATGATTCAGAAGAGCATCGCGAGCGTCGGCGCCAATCAGATCGGCGTGGAACCGGGCGCATCGCACGCGGGCGGCGTGAGCGCGGGGGCGCAGTCGGCGCTGACCCTGACGCCGGAGGACGCCGCGGCGATCGCACGCGAGTGTCCGGCCGTCCAGTGGGCCGCACCGAGCGTGGACGCGCGGGCCCAGCTCATCTACGGCAACAAGAACTGGGGGTCCGCCAGCGTCAAGGGCACGACGCCGGACTACCTCAACGTCCGCAACTGGGAAAAGATGGCGGCGGGCAGCGCGTTCACCGACGAGGACGTACGCCGCGCGGCGGAAGTTTGCGTCATCGGCCAGACCGTCGCCGACGGGCTGTTCGGCAAGGAATCGCCCGTCGGGAAAGAGATCCGCCTGAAGAACATCGGGCTGAAAGTGGTCGGCGTGCTCCCGCGCAAGGGCGCGAACATGACCGGCCGCGATCAAGACGACATCATCGTGCTGCCCTATACGACCGTGAGATACCGCCTCTCCGGCTCCAAGCTCACCTTCGCCAACGGGACGGCGTCGCCGGCGGCGAAGTCCTCGGTGAACTCGCTCAACGCCGTCTACCCGAGCCAGTCGGTCGCGCTCTACCCGCCGATCTCCACCGGCCAAACCGCCAACACGCCGATGGTCTACCGCTTCAACGACCTGGACGACATCTACGTTTCGGCGGTCTCGCCGGAGATGATCGACACCGCGATGGAGCAGATCCGCGGGGTGCTCCGCGAGCGGCACAAGATCGGCCCCGGCGAGGAGGACGACTTTGACGTCCACAGCTCGACGGAAATCTCGCAGGCGCTGGGCAACTCGACGCTGCTCGTGACCAAGCTGCTGCTGATCGTCTCGGCGATCTCGCTGGTGGTCGGCGGCGTCGGCATCATGAACATCATGCTCGTCAGCGTCACCGAGCGCACGCGCGAGATCGGCCTGCGCATGGCCGTCGGGGCGCGCGGGCGCGACATCCTGCGACAGTTTCTCATCGAGGCGACCCTGCTCTGCCTGATCGGCGGCGCCATCGGCATCGGCGTCGGAAGGCTGACCAGCCACACTGTTTCCACGCTGATGAAGTGGCCCGTCATGTCGTCGGCGACCGCGATCATCGCGGCGGTCGCCGTCAGCGCGACGGTCGGGATCGTCTTCGGCTATTACCCCGCCTGGAAGGCGTCTCGGCTCGATCCGATCGAGGCGCTGCGCTACGAGTGACGAATTGGAGCGATGCTCTAGGTAGTACGGACATTCAATCCTCCGTGGTAACGAAGGCTGCGAGGTAGACGAATCCCGCGAAGTTGGCGGCTTTCTTTTCGTACCGCGTGGCGACGCGTCTGCACCGCCGGATGCGGCAGAAGAACCGTTCGATCACGTTGCGGCGTTTGTAGCGCCGGCGGTCGTAACGCTTCTTCCTCTTTCGCGTCGGATTGGGTTTGATGCAGGCCCGGGCCCGCAGATCCCGCACACGTTGACGCAGCGCATCGCTGTCGTAGGCCGCGTCGGCGATCACGTGGCCGACCGAGCCGCGTTGCAGATTCCACAGGAGTTCTTCCGCCTGCGGGCTGTCGCCACGCTGGCCGGGCGTGAGCACCAGTCGCAGCAGCCGGCCCCGGCGGTCGACGGCGGCGTGCAGCTTGGTGCTCAATCCGCCGCGGCTTCGCCCGAGGCACCGTCGCACGTCGGCATCCTCTTTTTTTCACCGCGCCGACGCCGACCGGTCGAGGCGACCGGGTGCGCCTTGATCGTCGTGGCGTCGAGTTGCACTTCTTCCAGGTCGCAATCGCCGGTCGCGCGGGCGATCTTCTCCCACACGCCGGCGGCGCACCAGCGGTCGAAACGTTTGCGGACGGTGTCGTGCTTGCCGAAGCGAGCGGGCAGATCGGCCCAGGGGACGCCGGTCTTGAGCACGTAGACGACCGCGTTGACGAACAGGCGGTTGTCAGCCGCCGTGCGTCCGGGGTCGGACTCCTTGCCGGGCAGCAGCTGCTCGATCTTCGCCCACTGGGCGTCGGTCAATTCATGGCGGTGACGATGAGCCATCATGTCCTCCGTGACGAGGACATCTTGAACGAAAACAGGCCGTGGCGCGAATTTAAATGTCCGTGCTGCCTAGAAGTTCATCAGCGGAGAGGGGGAGATTCGAACTCCCGCTACCCTTGCGGGCAGACCGGTTTTCGAAACCGGCGCATTCAACCGCTCTGCCACCTCTCCGAGCGGGTGGAAAAGACTAGTCGCCCGCCGCTCGTGCGTCAACGACGCTGCCGCGCCTGGCGGCGGCGGGATCCGGCACGGGGCAGGCAGGTTATCGGTCCTTGGTTTCCGCGCGGCGGGGTAAAGTCGGACGTTAAATGGAACGATGGTGGGTGAAGAGGTGTATGCCGATGGATCAGCCTAAGCCTTTGTCGTCTGCTGCCGCTGCCGTTCCCGCCGCGCCGGCGCCGATTGCGCCGGTTCCGACGCCGCCGAAGGAACTCGAGCAGCGCGCCGGTGGCAAGGGTGAAGATCGGCGCAGGACGGTCGTCGATCGCCGCATGGGTGTGGATCGTCGGCAGTTGACGCGCGATGAGGCGGGGTACACCGGCGCGGAGCGGCGCAGCGGCGTGGAGCGGCGCGACAATACCGGTCTGGAACGCCGTCGCGGCCCGGGCCGGCGGCGAAGTGACGATCGCAAGGCCGCCGAGGAGGGCGAGATGACCGCCGAACAATTCGAGTTCTGCATGGCGATCGAGACGTACAAGAAGGTGAACAAGAAGATGTTTCCGACGTGGACGGAAGTGCTCGAAGTCGTCCAGCACCTGGGGTATCGCAAGGTGATGACGCGGAACATTCAACTGGAGAATTGCCCGGAGCCGGAGCTGCACAAGATCGGATCGAACGGCTCCGATCCGAAGGCGAACGCGGCGTAATGATCTGTTTATGGAACGAAGCGGCCCGGGGCAGAGCCCCGGGCTTTTTGCTGCGCTTCGTTTGTTCGCGATCGCGTCAGCTGTTCTTTCGACGCCGCATGAGGCCCATCGCGCCGAGCGTGAGGAGGCCGAGCGATGCGGGTTCGGGAACGCTGGTGACGCCGGCCCAACTGTTGTCGATGCGGAGTTCGTCCATGGTGGTGGTCCCGCCGCCGGAGAGAGAGCGGAGGAAGAAGCTCTGGATCTGGAGCTGATTGACGTCGCCGCCGGTGCTCGTGAGCGTCGTCGCGGGCGCGCTGGCGGCGCCGAGATCGCTCGGGTCGGGATTGATCCACATGCGCGAAACGTCGTCGGTGCTGCTGGCCTGATTGAACTCGTATTCGCCGACGACGAAGACCGTTTCGCCGACCGCGTGTTGCGCGGTGTCCCACGCGATCACACTGGTGCCCGTGGACGCGCTCACGTCAGATCGCACGCCGAGATTGAACTTCGTGCCGTCGGCGGCGTCTTTGCGGATCTGCAATCGCGCGCCGGCTTGCGTGATGCTGGTGGTCGCGGTGCCGGCGGAGTTGTTGAAGCCGGCGATGAACGCACCACTGGTTGTCACGCCGGTCAGGTTCGTCACCTTCATCAGCAGCGAATAAAAGAGCGTGCCGGAACCGGTCGGCAGTCCGGTGGTTGCAATGCGATCGGACTTGGCGGCGGCATTGGGGATGGAGACGTCATTGCCGGCCGGCGTGCCGATGGTGGTGCCATAGAGCGCGTTGGCGTCGGTGTACTGGAGCGACGGATCGGTGCTGATGACGCTGATGTCGCCGGTGCCGGCCGTCGTCGGCGTCCACGTGGGCGCGCCGACCGTCCCGAGCGCGCCAGTCGGGTAGTCGAACTGCTCGTAGATGGTGGAGGCGGAAACCTGCGCGGCGGCGGACAGAAGGATGGCAGCGGCCAGTCGCTTTTTCATTTACTCTCTCCTGCAATCTGCGGAAATGAACGACGTTGCCCTCGCCCCGCGCGGAGCCCTCCGGCGGGACGGCCGGCAGTATGCGCGGCGGCAGAGCCGGCTGTCAAACCTTTTATCGATAGGAATCGATCACGGCAAGCCCATGAAATTATAGAAGCTACGCCCGCACGAGCTGCTGCTCCAGTGAGACGGCGAGTTGCTGAAGCGTCAACGGCACATTCACGTTGGAATCCAGATAGCCCTCCGCCCGCGTGATCGCATCGATGCCGGCGCAACAGCTCTCCGCCAACTCCGCATCGCCGCTCACGTCCGGGAGATGCTGGCGAAGTCGCGTCGCCGCCAGTCGGAGGTACAGGCCCAGCCCCTCCTTCGTCGCCTGATCCTTGCTCGATTTGTTGTCTCGCTCAAGTTGCTTTTCCGCATACGCGTCGGCGGCCTTTTTGAAGAAGTCTTGAAGATCGATTGCCGGCGGACGGCCGTCGACGAGCCCGTCGACCTGCTTCAGCAGCTCGCGCGCGCTCTCGACCACGCCGTCTTCGATCCAGCGCAGCGCCAGCCCCAG
>JAICJJ010000436.1 GCA_025928535.1 Thermomicrobiales bacterium | reverse complement strand
TTCCCACGCTCGCCGGCGAGATCGGCTGCCTCGGTTCGAGCAATGGACTGGCGTTGCGACCGATGGAGGGATATGTCGAACCACAAATCCGATTCATATTCGCGCCGGACGGCGCCGAGCGCGGCATGGTCACATGGCTCGACAGCGCGTCCGATCCGTCCGGCGACGTGGTTCTGCTCAATTTCACGAACACGGGCAGCGCGCCGTGGGCAATCGACCCACGCGCGCTCGTCGCCGAAAACAAGTTCAGCGTGACGCCGGCAAACCCGCAGACGAAGCCGCTGGCGGCGCTGCTCGACGCCGATCCGGCCACGCCCGGTCGATCACATCCCGTGGCAGGCCCGATAGCGCTGGCGCCCGGGCAGCATGTCGTCGTCCGCCTCTCATTTCCGGCGGGAACGCTCCAGTGCGACCGCCTCCTGTTCGTGCCGACGCCGAACCAGTATGTCGCCCTGAATGACCCGCAATGCGTCGGCGAAGCCGGCGCCGCGCCAATCATTCGCATGAGCGAGTAGCCAAGCGGCGGCAGAGGCCATAGCATGATGGGCATCGATCGGCGCTGCGCGTGATGAACGGCGCGCCGGCCTGGCGAGCGCATTGCTGAAAGGCGGATCCCATGATCGAACGCATCGCGCGCCGCCTCGCGCTCCTCGGCGCCTTGTTGCTCCTGGCCGGCGCGTTCCCGGTCACGACCGCCGCCCAGTGGTCGGACCCGAGCGTCGGCTTGACCGACGCCAGTTATGTCAGCCCGACCTGGGGCTATTCCATCCGCTGGCACAGCGCCGAATGGACGCCAAATCGCCAGGAATCGTCTGGCGGCGACGATCTGCTGCAATTGAAGAAGGGAAACGACGAACTCATTCGCTATGAAGGAACGTCGACGTTCGGCGACGATCCCGCTGCCTGCCGCAAGCAACTGCTGGCCAACCTGACCGGCATCGACGGCGTAAGCAATCTCGACACCGTCCACGACAGCGACGGCAACCAGATCTGGTTCGAAAACGACGCTCGCGCCTTCGGTCTCTACATCTTTCGGTTCGCTCAAAACGGCGCCGGTGGCGATTGGTTGGCCTGGCTCGATTGCCAATCGCTCGTGCCGGGCAAATCGGTCCTCGCCATCTCCCAGATCGGTCCGGTCGATTCGTTCGATCTCGACCACGCCCAGGCTCAACGGGTCGCTCGGTCGCGCCAGTCGGTCTTTCCCTACGCCGATCTGGATCAGGTTTCATCCTGGAGTTGGCCAGTCGATTGCAGCGCCGGCCAAATCGAAGACCAGATGGACGATGCGACCTTCAACGATGCGTCGCCGACGCCAGGAATGAAATACATCTGGCTTCAGGCGCGCTACTACAACCCGTTGGAAGGATCCAGCGGCCCGCTCGCGGTTGATGCATCGACGGTTTTCCTGCTCGACATGAACGACGTCGTCTACTGGCCGATCGCGTTTCTCTGGTCGGGCGGTCCTGGCGATCCCAAGGCGGCGCAGCAGGAGATTCCGCAGGGAAATGGCGCCGATCTCGCTCTGGTCTTCGAAATTCCCGCCTCGGCGACGCCAAGCCGGCTCCAGAACGCGAGCCTCGGCCAAACCACGCCGACCCTCGCCGACCCGCTCGGCTGTCTGCGCTTGCGGAATGGGCTGTCTGTTCTCCCACACCTGGAGGAATGGGAGCAGCCTGGCGCGACGGAGCCGCAGGTTTCGTTCGTCTTCACGCCGGACGGAACCGAACAAGGCATGACGACCTGGCTCGACTCCACGACCGACCCGTCGCTCGGCGATGTCGTTTTGCTCGATTTCACGAACACCGGCCAGGCGCCATGGACAATCGACCCGACCGCCATCGTTGCCGAAAACCGATTCAATCAACCGCAAGTGCTGCAATGGCGGCCACAGACGATCGACCTCGACGCCGATCCGGCGGCAACGGGCACGCCAACGGCGGCGACCGGCCCGATCGACCTCGATCCCGGTCAGCACGTCGTCGTTCGCCTGTCGTTTCCAGCGAACGCGCTCGGCTGCAGCAAGTTGATCTACGTCACCGCAAACCAGATCGTGCCGCTGGGCGACGGTCCGTGTTCGGCCGGCGGCGGCGCGGCCCCGATCATTCGCACCACCGAATGACCAACCGGCCGGAGCGGGGGCGCGACGCCCCGCTCCGGCCGAGGATTGCGTTCAATTCGAGCCTTGCGGCGGTCAGTCCTGCATCAGCGCCTTCTTCGACGCCAGCAGCAACTTGCCGCGCTTTTGCGCCAGTTGCTGAATCTGCTCTGGCGTGTAGTCGAACAGGCCGCCTTGCGTCTTGATGCCGAGCTTGCCCTCGGCCACCTTGCTGGTGACCGTCGGACTGACATCGGCCCGGTTGCTCAGATCGGGGTTGAGGTAGTTGGCGACGCTCGTGTAGATGTCGAGGCCGGCCATGTCGAGCAATTCGAGCGGGCCGATCACCGCCAACTTGTAGCCGATCCCCCATTTGACGACCGTGTCGATCGCTTCGGCGCTTGCCACGCCTTCGTCGAGCAGGTGGAGCGCTTCCCGCATGATCGCGTAGAGAATCCGGTTTTCGACGAACCCGGCCACGTCGCGATCGACCGCCGCCGGAATCATGCCGATCCGCCGCACGACCGCGAACGTCGTGTCGACCGTCGCCTGATCGGTTTGCTCGCCCCGGATCACCTCGATCACCGGAATGACATGCGGCGGATTCGACCAGTGCATGCCGATTACCCGGTTCGGGTGCTTGCAGACGGAGGCGAGCGTCGTGATCGGAATGCCGGAGGTGTTGGAGGCGAGGACGACATCGTCGCCGACGAGCGGCTCGATCTCCCGGAAGACCTGCTGCTTGATCTCCAGTTTTTCCGGCACCGTCTCGACCACGAAATCGGCGCCGCCGACCGCTTCGCCCAGATCACCGGTGTAGGTCAGATTCTTCTTGCCCGTTGCGACGTCCGCTTCCGACATGAACCCGCCGCGCACGAGCGTGTTGTAGACGAAATCGACCGTGCCTTTCGCCTTTTCGAGTTGTTCCGCCTTGACGTCGAACAACCGGGTCGCGAATCCGTGCCGGGCGAACGTGGCCGCGATCCCCGGCCCCATCGTCCCGGCCCCAACGACCGCGACCGTCCTGATCTGATCCGCGTTCATGGTCTCTCCCTTGATCGAGACGGCAAGACGGCGAGACGGCGAGTGAATCCGACGCGCCGCTGCCCACCCGTCATGCTGAGCCGCAGCGAAGCATCTCGTGTTT
>JAICJJ010000020.1 GCA_025928535.1 Thermomicrobiales bacterium | reverse complement strand
AGTGCTCGGTGGCCGCGCCCAATCGCAGGTGCGCTTGACCGGACCGGCGCCGCGGACCGCGACCGTGCGCCCCGGAAGTTTTCCGAAGCCGGAGTCGGTCGGCGGAGGCGTCGCGCCGGAGGCGCTGGCGGTCGCGTTGACCGACGCCGACCTGCGCGCCCGCGTGACCGGCGTCGAGCCGAAAGCGGGCGGGGCGACCAACCTCGACGCGGCCGAAATCGTCGTCAGCGGCGGCCGGGGTCTGAAGGAACCGGCGAATTTCCGGCTGGTCGAAGAACTCGCCGATGCCCTCGGCGGCGCGGTCGGCGCGACGCGGGCCGTGGTCGATGCCGGCTGGCGGCCGCATCAGGAGCAGATCGGTCAAACGGGCCGGACAGTTTCGCCGAGACTCTATGTCGCGGTCGGCGTCAGCGGCGCGGTGCAGCACAACGTCGGCATGCAAGGCTCCGACTACATCGTGGCGATCAATCGCGACCCTGACGCGCCGATCTTCAAGATCGCGGCGTTCGGCATCGTCGGCGACCTGTTCGAGGTGACGCCGGCGGTGACCGCCGCGGTGCGGGAAGCGCGTGGTTGAACCGACGCCGCCGCCGGTCGAACCGTCACCGAACGGCCTCCATCGGGAACAGTACATCCCGACGCGCAGCGGCGAGCGGGCGCGCGTATTGCTCGGTCGGGCGTTGACGCGCCGCTGTCCCTATTGCGGCGGCCGCGGCATCTTCGCGAACTACTTCACCCTGAAAGACCAATGCCCCCATTGCGGCGCGCGGTTCGACCGGGAAGAAGGCTATTTTCTCGGCGGCTACGCTCTGAATCTGATCGTGGCCGAATTCATCGGTCTCGGTCTGGCGCTGTTCCTGATCTTCGGCACCGCGATTCGCCATGCCCCGCTGCTGGCCCAGGAAGGGCTGGCGGTGGCGCTGGCGGTCCTTTTGCCGATCATCTTCTTTCCCTATTCGCGCACGCTCTGGATGGCGCTCGATCTCTATTTCAACCCGCCGTACAAGGATCGCGAGCGCTATCTGCGCAGCCACGAAATGGACAAGCCGCCCGAATCGGGCGGGCCGCGCAGCCGGAAGCCGTAATCGCTCAGCGGCCGGCCGGGTCGCGCCGGGGGCCCCGGACCAGATCGCCCGCCACGACCCGCACCGTCTGCCCCGATTCCGTCTGCAACAGGAGCGCGCCGTCGTCGTCGATGCCGAGCAGCGTGCCGGAGCGTGGCGTGTTGCCGACGTCGATCGAGACTTCTTCGCCGATTAGCGCGGCGCGCCGTCGCCAGTCGGCGAGCGACAGGCGGCCGTGGGTCGCCACGAATGCGCCATAGCGCCGCGCGAAGCGGTCCAGCAGCGCATCGAGCAGGCGATCGGCGTCGATCGGCCCGCCTGCGGCTTCACGCAGCGAGATCGCGCCGGGCGGGAGCGCGCCGGCCGGCGTCGCGACGTTGACGCCGATGCCGACGAGCGCGAAATCGACCGCTTCGGCCCGCGTGCGCCCGGCGACCAGGATGCCTGCGGCTTTGCGGCCATCGACCGGGCCGCCGAGCCAGACGTCATTCGGCCATTTCAGCCAGACCGGACCGGCGCCGACCGCTTCGATCGCCTCGGCGACGGCGACGCCGGCGGCGAGCGAAAGCAGTCCGAGGCGATCGGGCGGCACGTCGGGCCGAAGCAGCAGCGTCGTCAGGAGCGCGGCGCCGGGCGGACTTTCCCAGACGCGCCCCGCTCGGCCGCGGCCGGCGCGTTGATAATCCGCCCGCACGACCGTGCCTTCCGGCGCGCCGGCGTCCGCCAGCCGGGCCGCTTCATCCATGGTCGAATCGACTGCTTCGAAGCGGTGGATGATCCAGTCGATGTCCGGCGTCACCGTTCGTCGGCGCTCCCGTTCAGGGACGGGGTCGCCGACGACACGTCGCCCGTTTCGTCGTCGGCGGTCGCCCGGGCGATCCGGAGTCGGCGCAAGCGGTGGCCTTCCACTTCGAGAATTTCGACCCGCAGGCCGTCCGCTTCGAACGTGTCGCCGACCTCCGGCAACCGCTCGAGATGGCGGTGGACGAAGCCGGCGACGCTCCCTTCGTCGGCGTCGAGCTTGACCTGGAGGGCGTCTTCGACGTCTTCCAGCGGCAGACGGCCGTCCGCCAGAATTTCGCCCTCGCCGATCCGTTCGAAGAGCGGTTCTTCGACGTCGTATTCGTCCTGAATCTCGCCGACGATTTCTTCGAGGATGTCTTCGATCGTGACGAGGCCCGCCGTGCCGCCATATTCGTCGACGACGATCGCGATGTGGACGCGGCCGCGCTGGAATTCGTGCAGCAGATCGTCGATTCGCTTCGATTCCGGCACGACGTGGGCCGGCCGCAAGAATTCGGCGATCGGCAATTCGGCGACGTCGCGGACGACGAAGGGGAGGAGGTCCTTGGCGTGGAGGATGCCGACGATGTGGTCGATCGACTCGCGGTAGACCGGAATCCGCGAATGGCCGGCGCGGGTGATCGTTTCCAGGATCGCCTCCGGCGGCGCGGTTTCATCGACCGCGACGATGTCGACCCGCGGCACCATGATGTCGCGCGCGGTGGTTTCTTCGAGTTGCAGCACGTTGTCGATCATGGCGCGCTCGTCCGGTTCGATGATGCCGTCGTCGGGCGCTTCGATGACGAGGCCGCGCAGTTCGTCTTCCGTTCCCGCCGGCAATTCGTCGTTCGGCTCGGCCGGCAAGAGACGGCCGAAGCCGCGCGCGAAGAGATCGACCAGGCGAGTCAACGGCCGGGTCGCCCATTCCATGACCCCGCCGGCGACGAGGACGAAGCCGGCGACATGCGCCGGCCGCCGGCGCGCCAGCGCCCGCGGCAACGCCAGCCCGAAGACGAGATAGACGGCGCCGACGATGACGATCGCGAGCAGATGCTCGAATCGTCCGATCTCCTGCGCGATGGCGGTGGTGAGGACGCTGACCGCGACGGCGACGGCGATCGCCTGCACCAGCAGCAGCGCGGCGATCAGCGTCCGTTGGGGATCGAGCAGGCGCTGGAGGCTGCGTTGCCGGCCGGCTTGTTCGGCTTGCCGACGCAACCGGGGCCGACTGACGAGCGCGGCGAAGGCTTCGATCGCCGCGGCCAGCGCCATCAGGACGAGCGCCGCGGCCGCGATGCCGATCTCGATCCAGCTTTGCCGGCTCACCGCCGTCGTCCCTTTCCCGTCGCGCCTCAGGTGAAGAGCGCGCTGATGCTCAGGTCCTTGTGGATCCGCATGATCGCTTCCGCCAGCAGCGGCGCGACGGTGATCATCTCGATCTTGTCGCGCGGGCCGTCCGGCGGCAGGGGAATCGTGTCGGTGGCGAAGACGCGATCGATCGGGGAGCGGTCGATCAGATCGAGCGCGTTGGCGGCGAAGACGCCGTGCGTGGCGGCGGCGATGATCTGCTCGGCGCCCCGCTCGCGCAGCAGTTCGGCGGCGGTGGCGAGCGTGCCCGCGGTCGAGATCATGTCGTCGACGATGATCGCGGTCTTGCCGGCGACGTCGCCGACCATTTCCAGCGTTTCGGTCACGTCGGGGCCGGGATGCCGCTTCGAGATGATCGCCAGCGAACTGCCGGTGCGGACGCGGAATTCTTCGGCTCGCGCGACGCCGCCCGCGTCGGGGCTGACGGCGACGATGCTCTCGGGGCAACTCCGGTTGCAGTGCCGGGCGAGGAGCGGCGTCGCCCGCAGGTGATCGACCGGGATGTCGAAAAAGCCTTCGATCGCCGGCGCGTGCAGATCGACCGTCAGGACTCGGTCGGCCCCGGCGGCGCCGATCAGATTGGCGACGAGTTTGGCGGCGATCGGTTCCCGGCCGGAGGTTTTCTTTTCCTGCTTGGCGTAGGCATAGTACGGGATCACCGCCGTGATCCGCGCCGCCGAGGCCCGGCGCGCGGCGTCGATGATCAGCAGCAATTCCATCAGGTGGTGATCGACCGGATCGCACATCGACTGGATGACGAAGACATCCGAGCCGCGCACGTTTTCGTCGAGTTTGACCCGCGTTTCGCCATTTTTCCATTTGCCGACAAGGGCGCGGCCGAGCGGCGTGCCGAGTTCCGCCATGATATCGTCGGCGAGTCGAGGGTGGGACGTGCCCGTGAATACTTGCAGACGCCCGTCCAACTACGCTCCCTTCTCCGTCTCGTTCGGCCGGCTCCGGCGGATGATGCGGGCCGGCACGCCGACCGCGGTGGCGCCGGCCGGCACGTCTTTGGTCACCACCGAGCCGGCCCCCGTGCGGGCGTCGTCGCCGACGCTGACCGGCGCCCGCAAGATCGTGTCGCTGCCGATGAACGCGCGCGCCCCGATCGTGGTCGAAAATTTCCGTTCCCCGTCGTAGTTGGCCGTGATCGCGCCGGCGCCGATGTTCGCGCCGGCTCCGACCTCGGCGTCGCCGAGGTAACTGAAGTGGCCCGACTTGGCGTCGTCGCCGATCCGGCTGTTCTTGATCTCGGCGAAATTGCCGATGTGGACGCGCTCGCCGAGCGTCGCGCCGGGCCGGAGATGGCTGTATGGGCCGACGTCCGAGCCGGGGCCGACGATCGCGCCGTCGAGCGTAGAGCCGCGGATCGTGACCCCGTCGCCGATCCGGCTGCCGTGAATGACCGCGTGCGGGCCGATCGTGCAACTCGCGCCGATCGTCGTCCCGGAGCCGATGACGCTGAAGGGGAGGATCGTCGTGTCGGACCCGATTGCGACGTCGACATCGATGAAACTGGTTTCCGGCCCGACGAAACTGACGCCGGCCTGCATCAGCCGTTCGCGGACGCGCTGGCGCAGGCGGGTGTCGGCCGCGGCCAGCTCGCTCCGGTCGTTGATGCCGAGCGCGACGTCGGCCGGCCCCTGCACGCTTTCGACCGGCCACGGCGCGCCATCGCGCCGGTCGGCGACGGCGCGCGCGACGAGATCGGTCAGGTAGTACTCGCCGGTCGTGGCGCTCGGCGGCAAGTCGGCCAGCGCCGCCCGCGCCCAGTCCGCATCGAGCGCCATCATCCCGCTGTTGATCTCGGTCGGTCCGGCGCGCCGGGCCGGATCGTCGTCGGCCCGTTCGACGATGCGGAGCACCCGGCCGGCCGCGTCGCGTTCGATCCGGCCGTAGCCGGCGGCATTGGGCAAGGTGGTCGTCAGAATCGTCGCCAGCGCGCCGGACGTTTTTGATTTCTCGACGAGTTCGGCCCCGGTCTCCGCTTCGAGCAGCGGATGGTCGGCGTAGAGCACGACGACCCCCTGCACGTAGGCGAGCGCGGCGAGCGCAATTAGCACGGCGTCGCCGGTGCCGCGCGGCGACGGCTGGACCACGGTGGACACCCGATCGGAAAAGCCGAGCCGGGCGGCGAGATCGCTCGTCTGCGGCCCGACCACGAGCGTCATCCGCCCGGGCCGGGCGCCGGCGGCGGCGTCGACGACGAGCGCGGTCATCGGTCGGCCGGCGACCGGGTGGCGCGGCTTCGGCACGGCGGAGCGCATCCGGCTGCCCGCTCCCGCCGCGAGAATGACCACCGCGACTGTTCGATCGGCCGGGGTCGAGGCGTTCGGCTCGCTCACGTCGTCCATGGCTGGACGCTCCAGCGCGGGATCGGCGCGACGTTCGAGCGGTGAACAATGAACGGCGAGTCGAGCGACTCGCCGATGAAACCGACATATGGCTGGCGGGCCAGGATTCGAACCTGGAACAAAGGTTCCAAAGACCCTTGTGATACCATTTCACCACCCGCCACCGGGCAGCCCCCTGCCGTTTCGGCCGCCCGTGGCGATCCCGCCCGGGGCGGGGAGCCCAGCAGCCGCGAGTATACCAGCGATGCCCCGCAGTCAGACGCCGAGCGCGTCCTTGACCTTGTCGAAAAAGGTGCGATGACCCGGCGCGGTCGTGATCTCGCTGCCGAGCGTTTCCGACAGTTGCTGGAAGAGCGTCCGCTGCTCCGGCGTCAATTGCTTCGGCACCAGCACCTGAATGGTGACGATATGATCGCCCCGATCGCCGCCGCGCAGATCGGGCACGCCCTTGCCGCGCAACCGGAATTGTTGCCCCGCTTGCGTGCCGCCGGGCAACTTGAACGCGACCGAGCCGTCGATCGTTTCCAATTCCAGTTCGTCGCCGAGGGCGGCCTGCGCCACGTTGACCCCGATCTGCGACTGGATCGTCTTGCCGTTCCGGGTGAAGATCGAATGGGGCGCCACCTGCACCTTGACGTACAGATTGCCCGGTTGGCCGCCGTTCGGGCTCGCTTCGCCTTGCCCGGAGAGCCGCAGCGTCGCGTTTTCGTCGATGCCGGCCGGAATCGTGACGCTGATCACGCGCACCCGCGAAACGCGCCCGCGGCCGTGGCAATTCGGGCAGGGATCGCTGATCGTGACCCCTTCCCCGCCGCAGGCCGTGCAGGGCGAGGCGGTCATGAATTGCCCGAGGATCGTCTGCTGCACCCGCCGCACCTGGCCCGTGCCGCCGCAGGTGGCGCAGCGCGGCGGCGTCTGCCCGTCGCGCATCTTCGTGCCGTGGCACGCTTCGCACGTTTCGAGGCGCAGGATTTCGACTTCTTTTTCCGCCCCGAAAACCGCTTCTTCGAAGGTGATGGCGACCGTCGCCTGCAAGTCGGCGCCGCGCGCGGGCGCGTTGCGCCGGCGGTTGCTGGTTCCCGCGCCGCCAAAAAAACTCTCGAAGAGATCGGCGAATGGCGAGCCGGCCCCGCCGAAGCCGAACGGATCGCTCCCCATGCCCCCCATGCCGTTCGCGGCATGGCCGAAGCGGTCGTACGCCGCGCGCCGGTTGTCGTCCGAGAGCACCTCGTAGGCTTCGTTGATCTCCTTGAACCGCTCTTCGGCGCCGTCCGCGCGATTGACGTCCGGATGATGCTCGCGGGCAAGCCGGCGATAGGCGCGGCGGATCTCGTCGGCGGAGGCGTTGCGCCCGACTCCGAGCACTTCATAAAAATCGCGTCGGTCGGTCATGGTTTCCTGGGGCATCGTCGTCGTCCATCAATCGGCTGGCGCCGCGGCACGGGCCGGGGAAAACGTCGGAGCGGAGCGGCCCTCGACAGCGCGATGGCCCGCGAGTGCGGGCCACCCAATGAAAAGTATAGCGGCGAGGCATGCCGCGTCAAGCCGGTTTGGCACTCTCGACTGCAGAGTGCCAGCGACCCGGAGCGCATGCCGGGTCGGCGCGACCCGGGCGTCAACCTCGCCGCTATACTCGCTGGCAGCATCGTTCAGTTCCCGCGATGGCGACATCGCGGCCCCGGAGAAGGTCATGATCGCGCGATCTCCCGCCATCAAGCGGCCGAAAATCGATCCCGCCGCGCAGGAGCGGTTGCCGCCCGGTCAGATTCTGGCCAAACGCTGGCCGGTGCGGCACGAAGGAGAGATTCCGCCGTTCGATCCCGCGACGTGGTCGCTGCGGGTCTGGGGCTGCGTCGCCCGGCCGCTCGCCTGGTCGTGGGATGGCTTTCAGGCGCTCCCCCAGATCACGATCACTGGCGACATGCATTGCGTCGCCCGCTGGTCGCTGCTCGATCTGGTCTGGAGCGGGACCCCGATCGGCGAGGTGATGGCGCGGACAAACGTTCTGCCGGAAGCCCGCTACGTCATCTTCCATGGCGAAGGGGGGTACACGGCCAACCTGCCGCTGGCCGCGATGACGCCCGACGTGCTGCTGGCGACGGCGCACGACGGCGCGCCGCTGGCGCCGGAGCGCGGCGGCCCGGTGCGGCTCGTCGCGCCGAACCGCTACGCCTGGAAAAGCGTCAAATGGCTGCGCGGGATCGAATTCGCCCGCGACGACGCGCCGGGATTCTGGGAGCGTTACGGCTACAGCGCCAGCGCCGATCCCTGGGCGGAAGAACGGTTCGACCGCTGAGCGAAGGCCCCGTCGGTCATTCTCCGCCGCGCGCCAGTTGCAGTTTGCGCGTGCGCTCCCGGCGGTGCTGCCGTCCGTGCGCGCCGCCTTCGCGCGCCGCGGCGCCGTCGCCTGCTTCGTCCGGCTCCAGGTCGAGCCCGTCGAATGCCGGCTCCGGCGGCGTCTCCGGCAGCACCCAGGCGGTGGCCGGCTTGATGATGTGCGGCATGACGAACGTTTCGAGCGACCGGATGCCCTCGATCGGAGCGAGCCGGTGCGAGAGAAAATCGACCAACTCGTCCTGGGTGCGGACGACGACATGGAGCGTGATGTCGAAATTGCCGGTCAAGAACGCGGCGAACATCACTTCGTTCAGTTCGCTGAGCGCCCGCGCGATCTCGTCCAGCCGCCGCAGATCGATTTTCAGCCCGATCATCGCCCGCAGGTCGAAGCCAAGCCGGACGGGGTCGGCGAGCATCGCGAATTCGATCACGCCGCGTTGCTGCAGGCGGTCGATTCGCCGACGCACGGTCGATTCCGGGATGCCCGTTTCGCGGCTGATTTCGGCGTAGGAGACGCGCGCGTCCTGTTGCAGCAGGCGGATGATCGCCCGATCCGTCTCGGTCACGAGTCGCGCCATGCCTGGTTCCGATTCCTCCGCGCTGGCGCCGGCGAGACCCGTCCGGCCGGTTCCCATCCCCGCGCGAAGCGTACCAGATCGCCGGAGTCGGGCAGTTGGGAAGTCGGGGAGTCGGGGAGTCGGGAAGAATGGATGCGGTCATGCCGAGCTTGTCGAGGCATCTCGTTCTTGTTGACCGAACAACGACGAGATCCTTCGACTTCGCTCAGGATGACTACCTCCCAACGCGGTCGTCACTTCCCGACTTCCCGACTTCCCGACTTCCCGACTTCCCGACTTCCCGACTCGCTTCTACAATGCCCCGGCCCCGCCGGACCGCTCATCGCGCGGGGATGATGATGGAGGACCAGGTGACCGAATCTCGCGTCAACGACCACGGGGCGTTCGGCGCTCGCCCCGTCGGGCTGGTGTTCGACGACCGCTATCTGACGCACAACACGGGGCTTGCGCTGATCGGCGATCGGCAGCCCCATCCGTTCGCCGAACCGGTGGCGCATCCGTCCAGCCCGGAACTGGTCGGGCGGGCGAAGCACCTGATGGATCTGCACGGGATCAGCGACCGCATGGTCCGGATCGCGCCGCGGTTGGCCACGGACGACGATCTGCTCGTCTATCACACGCCCGACTATCTGGCGCGGGTGGCCGATCTCTCGGCCGGCGCCGGCGGCGACACCGGCGAAGGCGCGCCGATGGGACCGGGCGGCGACCGGATCGCTCGGCTGTCCGCTGGCGGCGCCATGGCCGCGGTCGACGCCGTGCTGGCGGGCGATGTCCGCGCCGCCTACGCGCTGGTCCGGCCGCCGGGACATCACGCGATGGCCGATCGAGGCGTCGGATTTTGCGTCTACAACAACGTCGTCGTGGCGGCGCGGCACGCGCAGCGGACGCACGGCGTCGGCAAGATCCTGATTCTCGATTGGGACGTTCACCACGGCAACGGCACGCAAGACGCGTTCTGGCGCGACTCATCCGTGCTGTTCATCTCGCTCCACCAGGACGACCTCTTTCCGGCGTCGTGGGGCGCGGTCGACCAGGTCGGCGCGGACGCGGGGCGCGGCTGCACGGTCAACATCCCGCTGCCGGGCGGAACGGGGAACCGCGGCTACCTGGCGGCGTTCGACCGGATCGTGACGCCGCTCGTCCGCCAGTTCGCGCCCGAATTGATCCTGATTTCGGCCGGGCAGGACGCCAACGTCATGGACCCGCTGGCGCGGATGGCGGTCACGCTCGCCGGCTACCGCGGCATGATGGCGCGGATGATGGCCCTGGCCGACGAATGCTGCGGGGGGCGGATCGTCATCTCCCAGGAAGGCGGCTACGCGGCGGCCTACGCGCCCTATTGCTCGGCCGCGGTCGCCGAAACGCTGGTCGGGCTGGAATCAGGCGCCGCGCCGATCGACGACCCCTACGGCCCGCGCGCCGAATCGTTGCCGCCGAGCCGCGCAATCGGCCTCGATTGCGAGCAGGCGATCGAGCGCGCGCTGGCGACGCAGCGGGCGTTCTGGGCAGTTTGAGACGGCAAGTCGGCAAGTCAATGCGGCGAGAAGAGTTTCGGCATGGTGGCGCGCATGGGCCGTCATCCTGAGCGAAGCGAAGGATCTCGTCGTTGGTCGCGAAAGACGAGATGCTTCGCTGCGGCTCAGCATGACGGGAGGCGGGCAGGCGTTCCTCAACTCGCCGTCTTGCCGACTACGCCAGATCGAACGGCAGCCCGAGCGAATCGGCGAGAACGCGCAATTCGGCGACGACCGGCGCGGCGAGCGAGACTCCGTGGATGCGGCTCTCCCGCTCGGCCGCGATTTCGGGGTCGCCGGGTGCGAGCACGGAGCATGGCGCGCCGGGCGCGGGCGGCACGGCACGCAACTCGGCGAGGAGCGCCGTGACGTCGGCGTAGAAGGCATCCGGGTCGCGGAAGGCGTCGATGCGCCAGGCCAGAAACCAGTGGCCCAGGTCGGCGGGACGGGACTCGCCGCGAATCCCGCCGATTCCGGCGCCCCACGCCGCGGCGGCGAGCGGACCGCAGAGCACATCGACGATGACGGCGAGGCTGTAGCCCTTGTGGCCGCACGTTTCGCGGTCGCCGCCGAGCGGCGTCAGCCATTGGGCGGCGAAGGGGTCGGTCGTCGGCGCGCCGGCTTCGTCGAGCGCCCAGCCGAGCGGAATCGCGTGGCCGGCCCGGCGCGCGATCTCGATCTTGCCCCAGGCGACGGTGCTGGTCGCGAGGTCGATCACGAGCGGCGCCGCGCCGTCCGGTCCGGTCGGCACGGCGAAGGCGATCGGGTTGGTGCCGAGCGCGGGCTGGGAGCCGAAGGTCGGCACGACCAGCGGCGTCGCGCTCGTCATCGCCATTCCGCCAAGCCCGGCGCGGGCGGCCATCGCCGCGTAGGCGCCAGCGATGCCGAAGTGATTCGCGCCGCCGACCGTCGTCATGCAGAGGCCGATGTCGCGCGCCTTGGCGATGGTCCTCTCCATCGCCTCGGGCGCCAGGACGAGGCCGAGGCCGTTGTGGGCGGCGAGAGCGAGCGTCGCCGGGCCTTCGCGTTCGACCGTCAAGGCGGCGTTCAGATCGATCAACCCGGCGCGGATGCGGCCGGCGTAGTAGGGCAGCCGCGCCAGTCCGTGCGATTCGACGCCGCGTTCGTCGGCGATGACGAGGATTTCCGCCGCGCGGCCGGCCTGCGCTGGCGGCGTGCCGAGCGCGACGAACGCGCGCGTCGTCCAATCAAGCAAGGCCGCGCGCGGCACGCGCACCCGGTCCGTCTCGTGGCTGTCAGTTGCGATTGTCGAAGTCTCTTGCGCCGTCATCGTCGCTCCCGCGTCGCGTTCCATTGCCCGCGGGAGGATACCGCCTTGCCAAGGGTCGCGCATGAAACGGCCCCCGGCTCCGTCAACGGGCCGGGGGCGTCGGGTTGCGGGGCCTCGTGGATCAGATGCCCGGCATCGCGCCGGAACTCTGGCTGGCGCTGGAGCCCATCGCGCCCGGAGTCATGTGCGGGGCGGTCGAGCGCCAGGCCTGATCGACCATGTCGCGGCTTTCCATCGCCGCTTGCCGATCGACGATCTTGTGATGATCCTTGCCGAGTTCCCAGACGACCACTTCGCCGATGATCTGGTTGATTTCCTGCGCGGCCCGGGCGTAGTCGGTCAGATTGCGCCGGGCGATGTCGGCGGTCCGTTGATCGCCGAGGGCGAGGGCGGTCGTATTGAGCATGGCGTAACTGATCGCGACGTGATTGAAGGCGGTGTAGTCGTCGCGCAGGTCTTTCGAGACCCCTTCGGCCCGGACCTTGTCGATCACGCCGGCCGCCTTGCCGAAGAGATTCGCTCCGACCTCCTTGATCGGATTCCCCGCTGTCTCGCCGACTTCCTTCTGATAGACGCGCAACCCGTCACGGTGCGATTTGACCATGTCGTGGAAGCGCTGCACCGCCTGCCCGGCCGGGGCGAATTGCTTGGCGTCTTTACGCTGGCGGTCGAGCGCTTCTTCGACGTGGCTTTCGAGCGCGACCATGTCGCCGACGTAGTCCGCGATCGTCTTCTTGCTCTTGTCGTCCATTGCGTGCTCCATCCTCCTTTTCGGGGCGAACCGATCACCCACGCCAGGGAGGACGCAAGGGACATACCAGCCGAGCGTCGCGCGGACGACGCGGCGCCGGACGAACGGAGCGGGTTCGAGCGCCTGACTACAGGCTGATGACCTGATCGGGCGGGTTGCCGGACAACGCGGCGTAGAGATCGGGGAAGCAGCCGACCTGCACCCCTTCGACCACGCCGACCGGCTGGTAGCGGCCGTCGACCTGCTCGGCCAGACCGCGCTCGGTCGCGCATTGATCGCACAGCATCAGGAGCATGCCGCGCTCGCGCGCGATCTTGCCGAGCCGTTCGCCGACCGGGTCGCCCTGCCGCAGCAAATAGGTGTTGTCATCGAAGAAAAACATGCCGACGACATCGGCTCCGTGCGTCCCCGCTTCGAGTTGCGGCAGGATCATCTTGCCGAGTTTGTACGACACGGTGTGACCCGAGGTGACGAACAGGTACGCGACCTTCACGCATGCCTCCAGACATCGTTCCAACAGCAGCCAACTATTGTTGCCGCAGAAGATCGATGTCAGTCAAGTTCGACGTCCGCTCCAAGCGGGCAAGCGTCAGGCAATCGATGAGCGCCAACATTTTGCGGCGCAATTTGGTCGGGGCACGGCATGCCTGCCCCGACCGGCGTGGACGCCGCAAAACTTCGACGCGCACCCCGGGTCGCTTCCGGCTTGACCCGATCAGGCCATCGCGATAGAGTGCGTGCAACGAGAGTATTGAATCGATAGAGTTTCGCCATCGCCAGGGCGCTGTCGGCCCAGGAATGGTCGACGCGTCGTCGTCTGGCGAGCCAGGGCGAACGCGCGACACTCCCCACCGAGAACGCCCGTCCCCGAATCCGGACGTTCGACGGCGGCGGCAATGGGGCTGCCGGCGTCCGGCGGACCGACCTGCGCGTGTGGAGGAGGAAACCGTGGACGGCAACCGGTTCGATGGATTGATCAAGCGGTTCTCGAGCGACGGCTTGGGCCGCCGCGATGCCGTCAAGGCGGTCGTGGGCGGCGCGCTCGGGATCGCGATCGGCCGGGCGGCAATCGACGTCGCCTCGGCCAAGAAGCGGTGCAAGAAGGACTTCTCCACCTGCCCGACCGATCCGGCTAAGTGCTGCACGAAGGAGTGCTGCCCTCCATTCAACGGCGAAGGCGACGATTTCTGTCGTCCGAAGAATGGCGTCTGCTGCTCCGCAGCAGACGGCGGCCGTTTCTGCCCCAGT
>JAICJJ010000391.1 GCA_025928535.1 Thermomicrobiales bacterium | reverse complement strand
GCGTCATGCTCGCGCTGGTGTTGCTGGCGGGGCGGACGGCGCTGCCGTCTGCGCTTGGCATCCCTTACGCGCGCGGGCGACGCTAGGCGGACGGAAGGAGGCGCCACGACGCAGGCAGCGATCGGGATCGACGCGCGACCGGCAAGATGAGCGACAGCTCAGGAGGGCATTCGATGAGGAAGGCACGGTTCCGGTTCGGCATCGCCGTCACGATGCTGGCGGCGGCGATGCAACTCGGCGTCGTCGCGCCGGCGGTCGCCCAGCAAGGGACGCCCGCCGCGACTCCCGGCAAGGGCGTCAACGTGACGCAGGTGGCGATCGTGACGCCGGCCAGCCGCACCAATCAAGGCTGGGACCAGCAGGGGGCCGATTCGCTCGAAGCGGTCGCCAAGGACGAAGGGATCAAGGCCGTCGTCGCCGAAAACGCCGGCTATGAAGACATCACCCCGACCCTGAAAGACCTCGCCGCCGGCGGCGCGAACCTGATCATCTGCCACGCCAGCGGCTATCAGACCGTTTGCCCCGAATTCGCCAAGGATTCCGGGGTGCCGGTGGCTGTGATCGAAAACAAGGCGGCGGTGACGCCGAATTTGATCAGCGACATCGAAACGCAGGCGCAGGAAGTGGCCTACCTGGCCGGCGTCGTCGCCGCCAAGATGACCAAGACCGGCACGGTCGGCGTGGTCGTCTCGGGCGAGCCGCCGACCTGGAACTACATGACGGTCGGCTTCGCCGAGGGCGTCCACGCCACCAAGCCGGACGCCAAACTCCTCTACAGCGTCATTGGCGAAGCGGCCTATGACGACGCGGCCGGCGCCAAGCGGGTGACCGAGCAGGAACTGGCGGCCGACGCCGACGTCATCTTCGGCATGGGCGACGGCGCGTCGTTCGGCATGATCCAGGCGGTCGAAGAGCACAACGCGAAAGCGGGCGCCAACAAGGCGTGGTTCATCGACGTCATCGGCGACAAGCGCGAGCAACATGGCGACGTGCTGCTGACCTCGGTGCTCTTCGACTACACCGGCATCTACAAGCAGATGATCCAGGATCTGCGCGACGGCACGTTCGGCAAGGTCTACACGATGGACGTCGCCAACAAGGGCGTTCGCCTGCTCGACCTTCCCTCCGACGCGCCGCAAGACGTCAAGGACGCGGTGGCGCAAGCGGAGCAAGACATCGTCGCCGGCACGATCAAGGTCGACGCGATCAGCGACGCGGCGGCGATGAAGCAGAAACTGCAGGAACTCTTCCCGCAGAAGTAGCGGTCGAGGGCGCATGCCGCGGCGGTCGGGACACCGTCCCGGCCGCCGCTCGCGCCCGCGGCGGGAGGTGAAGGACAGCGACCATGACCACGCAATGGCCCCGGCTCAACCTGGCCGCCGGGCCGGTCGAAGTGATGCCGCGCACGCTCCGCGATCTGGAGCGGCCGGTGCTCTACCACTACGATCCGGCGTTCATCGAACTGTTCGCCCGGACGAGCGATCTGCTGCGGCAGGTCTTCCGGACCAACTACGACGTGGTGATCATGCAGGGGGAGGCGATCCTCGGCCTGGAAGCGGCCGCGGCCAGCGTGATCTCCCCTGGCGACAAGGTGCTCAATCTCGTCTCCGGCGTCTTCGGCAAATGGTTCGAAGATTTCATCCACAAATACGGCGGCGAAACGATCGAATTGGCCGTGCCCTACGATGACGCGATCGACCCGGAAGACGTGCGCCGCGCCCTCCAAGCCAACCCCGGCGTCAAATTTCTCTCCGTCGTCCATTCCGAGACGCCGTCCGGCACGCACAACCCGGTGCGGGAAATCGGCCAGATCGCGCGCGAATTCGGCGTGCTGACGATGGTCGACACCGTCTCCGGTCTCGGCGGCGAATTGCTCAGTCCGGAAGAATGGGGGATGGACGTCGCCGTCGCCGGGCCGCAAAAATGCCTCGGAGGCACGCCCGGCCTTTCGCTGATGTCGATCAGTCCGGCGGCGTGGCAGGCGATGGAAGCGCACAAGCCGGCGCCGCTGCGCGGCAGTTTCCTCTCGATTCTCGACTGGAAGCGGACCTGGCTGGAGGAGCGACGGTTCCCCTACACCCCGTCCGTGTCCGAAATCTACGCGCTCGAATCGGTGCTGGAGCAGGCGCTCGAGATCGGCATGGAACGGTTCGCTGGCCGGCACCAGCAGATCGCCCACGCCTGCCGCGAAGGGGTGAAAGCCCTCGGCCTCGAACTCTGGCCGGCGCGCGAAGAGATCGCCGCCGCCTGCGCCACGGCCGTCAAACTGCCGGACGGCATCGCCGACGAGGCGCTTCGCGGGACGATGCGGGAACGCTACGGCGTGATGATTTCGCCGGGTTACGGCGAACTGAAAGGCAAGTTGTTCCGGCTTGGCCACATGGGGCCGGCGCAGGTCCACCCGACGACGTTGGCGGCGCAACTGGCCGTGCTCGAACGATCGCTGGCCGACATCGGTTATCCGGTGGCGTTCGGCGCGGGGGTCGGCGCGGCGATGGCGGTGCTGACCGAGTGGGACGACCGAACGCGTTGAGACGGCCCGCGCAGGGCGGAGAGGAGCGAGGATGCCGATATCGATTGACGGCAAAGTGGTGGTCGTGACCGGCGGCGCCGGCGAGATCGGCTCGTCGATCGCGCGGCGGCTGGTCGATGAAGGCGCGAAGGTCGTCGTCGCCGACATCGCCGACGGCGCGGCGCAGGCCGACGAGTTGGGGCCGAACGCGATCTTCGTGCGGACCGACGTCACATCGGAAGCCGAAACCCAACATATGGCAGCGATGGCGCTTGACGCCTTTGGGCGGATCGACGCGCTGGTCAACAACGCCGGTCTCTTTACGGCCAAACCCTGGGACGAATTGACGCTCGACGATTGGCGCGAACGGTTCCGGGTCAACGTCGACGGCGTCTACCTCGCAACCAAAGCGGTCGCGCCGGCGATGGAAAGGCAGGGGCGGGGCAAGATCATCAACATCGGCTCCGACACCGTCTGGATGGGCACGCCCGGTTTCGCCCACTATGTCGCCAGCAAGGGGGCGGTGCTGGCGTTCACTCGCGCCATCGCGACGGAACTGGGGCCGCGCGGCATCACCAGCGTCTACGTGACGCCGACGCTGCTCGACACGCCGGGCACGCGAGCCGGCTTTCCGCAAGGACATTTCGATTTCGTCCTGAGCCACACGCCGATCGGCCGCTTCGAGCAGCCGGAAGACGTGAACGGCCTGATCGTCTTTCTCTGCTCGGACGAAGCGGCGTTCATCAACGGCGCCGCGATCAACATCGGCGGCGGCATCAGCATGCACTGACGGAGTCGGCAAGACGGCAAGACGGCGAGACGGCAAGTGAAGGAGCGAGCGGCGAGCGGCGAACGATCACAGGGCGGCGGTTCGCCCACACCTGTCATTCCGAGCCGCAGCGAGGAATCCGTGCTCTCTATGCCATGGTGCGACCACGGACGAGAACGGATTCCTCCTTCGTCGGAATGACGAGGAGTGGACGCTCGGCCTCGTCACGGGCCGACTTGCCGACTTGCCGACTTGCCGTCTCGATCAAAGGGGAGACCATGAACGCGGATCAGATTAAGACGGTTGCGGTCGTTGGGGCCGGGACGATGGGGCCGGGGATCGCGGCCACGTTCGCCCGGCATGGGTTCGCGACGCGCCTGTTCGACATCAAGCCGGAGCAACTCGACAAG
>JAICJJ010000466.1 GCA_025928535.1 Thermomicrobiales bacterium | reverse complement strand
CCGCGCCTACCCCGTCTACGACGCGATGGTCGAACGCGCCTGCGAGGTGATGGACCAGTTCATCCTTCGCAACCCGCCGAGTTTCGCCGAATTCGCCGCCGCCTTCGACCGGCCGGGCGACGAGCATGTCTTCAAATACATGGTGCTCGGCTCCGCCGCCGACAGCGCCCAGCACTTTTTCGAAACCGACATCATGCAAGGCGTCGCCTGCGCCCTCGGCCTGATCGGCACCTTCCGCGGCCCGCTCAACGCCGGCACCGGCTACGTCAAGCTCTACCACGCGATGGGGATGAGCACCGGCACGCGCGGCGCTTGGGCGTACCTGCGCGGTGCGATGGGGAGTTTCACCCAGGCGTTGAAGCGGGTCGCGCTCGGCCTCGGCGTCAATATCCGACCCGGCAAGGAAGTCGCGCAAATCTGCACCGCCGGCGGCCGCGCCACCGGCGCGGTGACGACCGACGGCGAAGAATTCCACAGCCGGATCGTCCTCTCCAACGCCGATCCGCAGCGAACCTATCTCAAACTGGTCGACCGCCAGGATTTGCCGGGCGACTACGTGGCCGACATCGAAAACATCCAGATTTCGTCGCCGGTGATGAAGATCAACATCGCCACCGACCGCCTGCCGGAATACCGCGCCCTTGCCAACCGCGATTACCGTCTCGGCCAGACGGGCGGCGTGCACATCGGCCCGAGCATCGACTATCTGCAGCGCGCCTACGAAGACGCGCGGCAGGGCCGACCGAGCGATTGGCCCTTCTACTCGATTCACGCCCAATCGGCGGTCGATCGGACGGTCGCGCCGGAAGGCAAGCAGACGATCTCGATCTTCACCCAGTTTTTCCCGTACGAACTGGCCGAAGGAACGTGGGACGAGCGCCGCGACGAAATCGTCAAGAACGTCTTCGAGCGATTCTTCTCGTTTGCGCCGAACATGGCCGACGCCGAAATCACCGCCCAGGTGCTCGCCCCGCCCGACATCGAAGAACGGTTCGGCCTGACCGGCGGCCATATCTTCCAGGGCGAACTGGTGCCGGAGCAGGCGTTCGACATGCGCCCGGTGCCCGGCTCGAAAAGTTACGAAGGCCCGATCCACGGCCTCTATCTCTGCGGCTCCGGCGCCTGGCCGGGCGGCTGCGTCATGGGCGCCCCCGGCCACAACGCCGCCCACGAAGCGATCGACCGGCTGCGGGCGGGGGAGTATGCATGAGGCGCTGAAACAGCGCCGGGACACGCGAGCGCCGAGGCGTCTCGCCGACTCGTCATCCTGAACGGAGTGAAGGATCTCCGCGACAGATACCCGCAGAGCGAGTTCCTTCGCTGCGGCTCAGGATGACGATGGGTCCGCGACCGGCCTCGGCCTCGCCGTTCCTCACGCCCGGCCGCTCTGGCCTCATCCCCGCACCCGCTCCCGAATCTCCGCCAGCGTCCAGCGGCGCGTCACCTCGCCGTCGGCGAAGACGGTGACCAGTTCGTCGGGCGCCGCGTCGAAGCGGTCGGCGTCGTCGATCGCGGAGAGGGTTTCCCAGCCGCCATCCGCGGTGCGGACCAGTTTCAGGCGGCCTTCTTTCGAGCGCTTGCGCTGGTCCGTCACCGGGTCCTTGGCGGTCCCGTAGGCGACGCCGTTCACCGTCACCTCGCTCGCCTTCAAGGCGAAGCGTGCGGTGTCGCGGTTGACCAGTTGCAGCAAGCCGCCGCCGGAGCCGACCGTCAGGTTTTCGGCCGACCAGCCGAGGTCGACGATCCGGCCGTAGAGCGGGCCGATCGTCGAAAAGTCCATCGCGTCGCCCTGGATCACCCGCACATGCGGATTCAGCACCCGGTAGCCCGCCGCGTTGACGCTGCCGCCAAAACGTTGCCAGAGCGCGTCCAGCACCCACGGCACGACCGTCATCGGATCGCCCGAATCGGGGCGGACGACGAGAACGCCGTTGCGCGCCAGCACTTCGTCGCGCAATTCCTCGCCCCAGATCGCCGAGACGGCGTTGAAGATGTCGTACGAATCGCTGACGCAGGCGATCGTGCCGGTCGGGAACGTTTCGAGCATGTGGCGGAAGGCGGCATCTTCATGGTCGCGGCCGTAGGCGCAGATGATCGAATGCTCGGTCGCGGGAATCGAAAAGCCGCTCATCCCGCCGTCGTAGTATGCGGCCAACATCCGGATGCCGGCGACGGTGTCGGTGCCGTTGAAACTGAGCAGATGCGACGCCGCGCCGATCTCCGCCGTTTCTTCGCTCGAAACGCCCCGGTAGCCGAAATCGTGACAGGCGAAATCGACGCCGGCCGGATCGGCGCCGGAGCGGCGGTAGGCGGCGGCGATCTGGACGCGGATCAACCCGCTCTGCGTCGCCACGGTCGTCGGGTACCAGACCTTCAGCAGGAGCGTCTCGAACCAGTTGGTCAGCCAGGGAAAAGCCGGATCGCAGTTTTCGACGGTCATCAAGACGTTGTCGGTCGGAACCAGCGTGCCTTCCGGTACGGCCTTGATCCGCAGCGGCAACCGCCCCTCGTGCCGATCGACGAGGGCGCGCCAAGCAGCGGCGTCGAAGTAGTCGTCGCGGCCGAAATGGGCCGTCCAGAACGCTTGCGCCGCATCGACGTCGGCTTGCGTGACGACGGAGCCGGCGAGATAGCGGTCCAGGTAGTACTGCAAGCCGAAAAAGTTGGTCGCCGGAAAGATGCCGCCGCGCGATTCGAGGTAACTGTAGAGGCGCGTCATCCCCGGCGGATAGAGCCGGCTGTGGCCCGCCTTGTAGGAATCGGTCATCAAGAGCAGGTTCGGCATCGCTGGCTCCTCCGGACGCGTTGGCGACCCATTCTACGAGGCGGACCCGCCGGGTGTGCTACGATGGAGCATGAGAACGCATGTTCGCATTGTGCGTCGAAGCGGAGATGGCCCGATGTACACCCTGGAAGAGCAAAAGACGATCGTCTTCGCCAACGCCGACGGCGATCTGGTCGCCGT
>JAICJJ010000404.1 GCA_025928535.1 Thermomicrobiales bacterium | reverse complement strand
GCGGACGATGTGGTAACGGACGCCGGGAAGATCCTTCACGCGGCCGCCGCGAACCAACACCACCGAGTGCTCCTGGAGATTGTGCCCTTCGCCCGGAATGTACGCCGTGACTTCCATGCCGTTGGTCAAGCGTACCCGAGCGATCTTGCGCAGTGCCGAGTTGGGCTTCTTCGGCGTCATCGTCTTGACCTGCGTGCAAACGCCGCGCTTCTGCGGGGAGTTCGTTCCCTGCCGCAGCCGGCCGGCGTACCGCCCGACCGCGCTGTTCGTGAAGCCCAGCGCCGGCGCCTTGGTCTTTTTCTTGACGCTCTTTCGGCCCTTGCGAACCAACTGATTGATCGTCGGCACGATTTCTCCTAGCCGGACAGGAGGCTTTCCTCGACCGTGTTCTGCCTCGCGGCAACTGCGGCGCCGCCTGCCTCGTGAGGCGCAAACCTCACACGTTTTCGTGTCCTCCTTGCGGCGAACACGAAATGTAATTTTACGCGCTGATGCGACCGCCGTCAACCGTTCGCCAACGGCGATTTTTTCAGGGAAGCGGGGCGCCGCGAGCCGGCCCGCGGCGCCCCTCGCTCCTACGCTTCGACGTCCTCCGTCGCCAGGTCGAAGATCGGCGACAGTTCGGCTTCTTCGTCCGGCTCTTCCTCGAGGTCGCCTTCGTAGTCGTCCGCCACCGCCGTAGCGGCCGCCGGAACCAGACCTTGCGCCATCAATTCGGCGATGTCTTCGTCCGACGCCGGTTCCGGCCGCTCGCCGACCGCGATCGCCGCCAGTTGCGCTTCTTCCAGCGGCGTCAATTCCGTGCCCGGCACGACGCCGAAGCCGGACCCCGCCGGAATCAACTTGCCGATGATCACATTTTCCTTGAGGCCGCGCAGGTGATCGACCTTGCCGTTGATCGCGGCTTCGGTGAGCACCCGCGTCGTCTCCTGGAACGAGGCCGCCGACAGGAACGAATCGGTCTCCAGCGACGCCTTGGTGATCCCGAGCAGAACCGGGATGCCGGTGGCCGGCTCGCCGCCTTGCGCCAGGATCGACTCGTTGATCTGGTTGAATTCGAAGCGGTCGATTCGCTCGTCTTGCAGCCAGTCCGTGTCGCCCGGATAGGTGATGCTGATCTTCCGCAGCATCTGCCGGCAGATCACCTCGATGTGCTTGTCGTTGGTGTTCACGCCTTGCGAGCGATAGACCTTCTGCACCTCGTCGATGATGTAGCGCTGCACCGCGTCCGGCCCTTGCGTCCGCAAGACATCCTGCGGGTCTTTCGAGCCGTCCGTCAGTTGCTGGCCCGGCGCGACATTCGCGCCGTCGTCGACCAGAATCTGGTGCGTCACGCCAACCGGCAATTCGATCCGCTCTTCCTTCTCGCTTCGGATATAGATCGTGCGGTCGTCCATCGAAAAGACGCCGTCGATCTCGCTCGTCCGCTTCTGTTCGTCCGGTCCGGTCGCGATCACCGTCTTGTCCTTGACGACCGTCGCGCCCGGCGGCAGCGTCGCTTCCCAGCCCAGTTCGAGCCGGTAGTGACGCTGGTTGTGCTCGGTCGATGTCACGACCAGCACCCGGCCGGCGTCAGTCTGCTCGATCGTGACGACGCCTTCGCGGTCCGCCAAGAGCGCCGCGCCTTTCGGCGACCGCGCTTCAAACAATTCCTCGACACGCGGCAAGCCAGTCGTGATGTCCGCCCGCGCCACGCCGCCGGTGTGGAACGTCCGCATCGTCAATTGGGTGCCCGGCTCGCCGATCGATTGCGCGGCGATGATGCCGACTGCTTCGCCCGGCTCGACCAACTGGCCGCTCGCCAGGTTGCGGCCATAGCAGAGTTGGCAAACGCCGTGCGTCGCCTCGCACCCCATCACGGTCCGAATTTCGATCTTCTCGATCCCGCGCGCCATCACCTCGGCGACGAGGTCGCGCATCGTGCCATCCGGCAGTTCATGCCGGTCGGACAATTCTTCGCCGCGATCGACGATGATCTCGCCCGTTTCCGGATCGACGATCGGCGACGCCAGAATGCGCCCGGCCACCCGGCTGCGGAATTCGTCATCGGTCAACGCCGTTCCGTCGGCGCTCGCCCGCTCGACCCAGAGCCCATTTTCGGTCCCGCAATCTTCGATCGTGACGATCACATCTTGCGAGACGTCGACGAGCCGCCGGGTCAGATAACCGGCGTCCGCCGTCCGGATCGCCGTGTCCGCAAGACCTTTTCGCGCGCCGTGCGTCGACAGGAAGTACTCGAGGACGGTCAGCCCTTCGCGGAAGTTCGAGCGAATCGGAATGTCGATGATCCGGCCTTCCGGGTCGAGCACGAGACCGCGCATGCCCGCCATCTGGCTGATCTGGTTCATGTTTCCTTTCGCGCCCGAATCCGCCATCATGAAGACGGAGTTCTGACCGCGCAGGCGATCTTCGACGTCGCGCGCCAACCGGTCGCGGGCGTGGTTCCAGATCACCTCGAGTTCGCGCAACCGTTCTTCGTCGGTGACCAGACCGCGCCGATACTGCTTTTCGATCCGGTCCGCGGCGTCGTCGGCCTCGCGCAGCAACTCGGGTTTCGTCTCCGACATCACCACGTCGTCGACGGCGATGCTCATGCCGCCGCGCGTCGCGAAATCGAAACCGATCTTCTTGATGTCGTTGACGATCGTCGCGACCCGGTTCGGATCCTTGAACAACCGGTAGCAGTCGGCCACCACGCCGCGCAGCGCCTTGCGGCCCATCGTCGCGTTGTAGTACTTGCCGAGTTCGGCCGGCAGCACCTGGTTGAACAGCGCCCGCCCGACCGTCGTCTCGATCCGCTTCGTCACCCCGCCGTCGCGATCGGTCCGGACCACGATCTGCGCCTGGATGTCGATCGCCCCCGCTTCGTAGGCCAGTTTGACCTCGTCCAGCGACGAAAAGACCTTGCCCCAACCGCGCGGCAACGTGCCGGCGGCGAGATCGGCTTCGTAATCGCGCTCGGACGTCGCGTAATAGCACCCGAGCACGATGTCTTGCGTCGGCGACACGATCGGCTCGCCGTTGGATGGCGACAGCAGATTGCGCACCGACAACATCCGCGTCCGCGCTTCATCTTGCGCCTTGCGTGACAGCGGCACGTGCACCGCCATCTGGTCGCCGTCGAAGTCGGCGTTAAACGCCTGGCAGACGAGCGGGTGAATCTGGATCGCCGAGCCTTCGATCAGGCGAACCTTGAACGCCTGGATGCCGAGCCGGTGCAACGTCGGGGCCCGGTTGAGCAGCACGACGTAATCCTGGATGACCTCTTCGAGGACATCCCAGACTTTCGGATCGACCCGCTCGACCAGGCGCTTCGCCGCCTTGATGTTGTGCGCATATTGATGGTCGACCAGCCGCCGCATCACGAACGGCTTGAACAACTCCAGCGCCATCCGCTTCGGCAAGCCGCATTCATCCAGCGCCAGATCCGGCCCGACCACGATCACGGACCGGCCGGAATAGTCGACCCGCTTGCCGAGCAGGTTTTGCCGGAATCGGCCCTGCTTGCCTTTCAGCATGTCGGACAGGCTCTTCAACTTGTGCTTGCCCGACCCCGAGACG
>JAICJJ010000285.1 GCA_025928535.1 Thermomicrobiales bacterium | reverse complement strand
GGGCCGGCGCCGGAGCCCGGCGCCGGCCCGCCGCTCCGGAATGGACGCGGCTCGCCCGCGTCCGCTCGCCATCCCGCCGCATGCGGCGTCGTCCATGGCGCCGCCGGCCGCGTGGGTCAGCCTGGGAGTTGCGATGAGCGCAGCGGGAGACGTCGCGCAAGGCGGCGCGACCGTCGTCGATGAACGCGTCCGCGCGACGAGCGGGCTGCGGCGCTTCCTGACGCGGCCGGAGATGGGCTCGCTCGCCGGAGTGATCGCCGTCTTCATCTTTTTCGCCCTCGTCGCCGGCAACTCCGGCTTTCTGTCGTTGCGCGGCACGGCGAGTTATCTGCAGGTTTCGGCCGAACTCGGCATTCTGGCGGTCGCCGTTTCGCTCCTGATGATCGGCGGCGAATTCGACCTCTCGATCGGCTCGATCATCGGCGCCAGCGGCATGATCATCGCCATCCTGACGGTCGTCTTCGGCGTCGAGCTCTGGCTGGCGCTGATCATTTCCCTGGTGTTCAGCCTCATCGTCGGCGTCGTCAACGCGCTGCTCATCCTGCGGACCGGTTTGCCGAGTTTCATCGTCACCCTGGCGATGCTCTTCATCCTCCGGGGAGCGACCATCGGCATCACCCGGCACGTGACCGGGCGGACGCAGGTCGGCGGTCTCGATCAATTGCCGCATTTTCAAAGCGCGCAAGCGGTCTTCGCCAGCGCCTTCATGATCAACGGCGTCAAGTTCGCCATCTCGATCATCTGGTGCGTGGCGCTGGCGCTGATCGCGACCTGGGTGCTGATGCGGACGCCCTTCGGCAACTGGATCTTCGGTGTCGGCGGCAATGCGCAGGCGGCGCGCAACGTCGGCGTGCCGGTCAATCTGGTCAAGATCCTCCTCTTCATGGCGACCGCGGCCTCCGCCTGGCTCGTCGCCACGATCCAGGTGCTCGGCGCGACCGGCGCCGACGTGCTGCGCGGACAATATCGGGAGTTCTACGCGATCATCGCGGCGGTCATCGGCGGCACGCTGCTGACTGGAGGATATGGCTCGGCGATGGGAGCCATCTTCGGGGCGCTGATCTACGGCATGGTCCAGCAGGGAATCGTCTACGCCGGCGTCGATTCCGACTGGGTGCAGGCGGTCCTCGGCGTGATGCTCCTGATCGCGGTGCTCGTCAACCGCTTCATCCGCTCCCGCGCGATGCAGACCCGCTGAGGAGAAGAACGGCGATGGACGACCGCACGCCGCTGCTCGAAGTCCGCAACGTTTCCAAATACTTTGGCAGCGTGATCGCGCTGAAAGATATTTCGATGACGGTCCTGCCCGGCGAGGTGATGTGCCTCCTCGGCGACAACGGGGCCGGCAAGTCGACCTTGATCAAGATTCTCTCCGGCGTCTACCAGCCGGACGAAGGCGACTATCTGGTCGAGGGCCAACCCGTCAAGTTCGGGTCGCCGCGGGAAGCGCTGGCGCGCGGCATCGCCACGGTCTACCAGGACCTGGCGATGATTCCGCTGATGAGCATTTCCCGCAACTTTTTCCTCGGTTCCGAGCCGACGATCCAGATCGGCCCGATCCGCCGTTACGACGTGACGAAGGCGGACCGCATCACCCGCGAAGAACTGGCCAAGATGGGGATCATGGTCCGCGACACGGACCAGGCGGTGGGCACCCTTTCCGGCGGCGAGCGGCAATCGGTGGCCATCGCCCGCGCCGTCTATTTCGGGGCGAAGGTGCTGATCCTCGACGAGCCGACCGCCGCGCTCGGCGTCAAGGAAGCGGGCGTCGTGTTGCGCTATATCGCGCAGGCGCGGGCGCGCGGGCTGGGGGTGATCTTCATCACCCACAACGTCCATCACGCCTACCCGATCGGCGACCGCTTCACCATCCTCAACCGCGGCCGGTCGTACGGCACCTTCACCAAGGCGGAAATGTCGCGCGACGATCTGGTGCGAATGATGGCAGGCGGCGAAGAACTGGAAGAACTGGGCCACGAACTCGAAGAATTCGCCCGCAGCGACGCGGCCGCCGCAGCGAAGCGCGAACGGACCGAAGGCCGGGCGTTCGAGGCGGAAGCGGCGTCGCTCGGAGCCGATGGGAAACGGGATTCGTGACGATCCGCGGCGACCGGTGCGAAGGCGGGCGAACAACACCGTGGTCGCGTGTCGGCGTCGCGCGGGGCTAAAGACCCCGCGCTAACCCAATAACCCGACTGAAGCCGGCTATTGATTGGGTGATAACCGATCGGTTATGCGAGAGCAATGCCGTCGAGACAGCGATTGTCTTCGATTAGCGCGTTCGTTAGCAGCTGGCTTTAGCCGGGTTATTGGCGTTAGCCCGGCGTCTTGAGCGCCGGGCGAGGCGATAAGCGTCGCGAGGTTTTGACGACTTGCGCCCGCGGTGCGCAGAGCGAGGGAGTGCGATGTCGACGATCCGAGTCGCCAATGCTCCGGTGTCCTGGGGTGTGCTCGAGTTCGAAGGGTTGCCGGCCAAGACCTATAGTTGGTCCGAGGTGCTCGACGAGATCGCCGCGACCGGCTACACCGGAACCGAACTTGGCGACTACGGCTTCTTGCCGACCGATCCGGACCGGCTCCGGGCGGAACTCGATCGGCGTGGGCTGGCGATGCTCGGGGCTTTCGTGCAGACTCGCTTTCGCGATCCCGAAGCGCACGCCGCCGGCGAAGCGCGTGCGCTGGAGGTGGCGCGATTGCTCGCCGCGACCGCGCGGGGCTCGGACACCGTTCCGATCATCGTGCTTGCCGACGACAACGCCGTCGATCCGGCGCGGACCCTCAACGCCGGCCGGGCGACGCCCGATCTGGCGCTGTCGCCGGCCGAAATGCGGACGTTCGCGCAGGGGGTGGATCGCGTCGCGCGGCGGGTGCGCGACGAAACCGGGCTGCCGTCGGTGTTCCATCACCATTCGGCCGGATTCGTCGAGACGCCGGCCGAAATCGACGCCTTGCTCGCCGCGAGCGATCCGGACCTCGTCGGTCTGGTCTTCGACACCGGCCACTACGCCTACGGCGCCGGTCCCGGCTACGACGGCGACATCGCCGCCGCGCTCGACCGCTACGGCGACCGGATTCGCCACGTCCATTTCAAGGATTTCGATCCGGCCGTGGCGCGGCAAGCCCGGGCCGAAGGTTGGGACTACCTGACGACGATCCAGCGCGGCATCTTTTCCGAACTCGGCACGGGCGGCGTCGATTTCCCGGCTGTCGTCGATTGGCTGCGCCGTCATGGCTACGACGGCTGGATCGTGGTCGAGCAGGACGTGCTGCCCGGCATGGGCTCCCCCCGCGAAAGCGCCGAGCGCAACCGGGCGTATCTGCGGTCGATCGGGTTGTGACGGGAGTCGGCAAGTCGGCAAGTCTGCGAGTCGGCAAGTCAGGGAGTCGGCAAGTCCGGAAGTCGCGAAAGGCATAGTCGCGGATGCGAGACGACCCCGCGCCGCTCGTCTCTTCTCGACTCCTCAACTTCGTACTTGCCGACTCGCCGACTCGCTGACTTGCCGATTTGTCCACGCTACACTCCCCATCATGAACCGCACCGATCGGCTCTATGCCCTGGTCGAGGAGTTGCGCGCCCGCGCGCCGCGGACGATGCGGGCCGCGGAGTTGGCGGCGCGGTTCGAGGTTTCCACCCGAACCGTCGAGCGCGATCTGCTGGCGCTGCAGGAAGCGGGCGTGCCGATCTGGGCGCAGCCGGGACCGGGCGGCGGCTACGGCCTCAATGTCGATGCGACGTTGCCGCCGCTCAATCTGACGCCGGCGGAAGCGGTCGCGCTGGCGACGGCGCTCGCCACCGCCCGCGCCATGCCGTTCGCCGCGGCCGGCCGTTCCGCCATGACGAAATTGGCCGGGGCGATGGCCGCCGCGCCGAAAGACGCCGCGGCCCGTCTCGTCCGCCAGATTCGCGTCGCCCAGGATGCGAGCGACCCCGCCGAGGGGGCGTCCGACGTGATCCAGCAGGCGCTGCTGGCGTCGGTCGCGCTCCAATTGACCTATCGGGATGGCCACGACCACGAAACCGAGCGCGTCGTCGAACCGGTCGGACTCGTCGGCGCGCGCAACGGCTGGTATCTGGCCGCCTGGTGTCGTCTCCGTGAGGCGCCGCGCACGTTTCGGCTCGACCGGATCGCCCGGGCGACCCTGACGGACGAACCCGTTCCGCCCCGTTCGCTCGATGCCCTGCTGGCCGATCTCCCCTATGAACTGGCCGAACCGTCGTTGATGTAGGCGCCCCGGAATTCCCGACAGGATGGTGTCGCCATGACGCCCTATCGTGGCGTTCGAGGGGGCGGTCGCGCCTCGTCGGTCAGAGAAGGAGTATTTGCAGATGGCGATGCATCCCCGGTTCGCGCTCGCGCTGGCGTACGTTCCCGATGTCGCGGCGGCGAAGCGCTTTTACGTGGATGTGCTCGGGCTCGAGGTCGAGCGGGATCATCCAACCTTCGTGCAGTTCAGGAGCGACGGTGGCGCGGCCTTCGCCATCGCCAGCGACGCGGCGATGACGCCAGGCGCCGAACTCGAGTTGTACTGGCTCGTCGAGGACGCCGAAGCCGCGTTCCAGGAACTTTCGCGGACGGCGAAAATCAGTCTTCCGCTGACGCAGCAACCGTTCGGCAAGGTCTTCGGCGTCGTCGATCCGGCCGGCCAGCCGCGCTACCTGCTCGAATTCGCCCGCGAGCGGCCGAGCCGCCAGGTTCGGTAGGGGTTCGGCATGCCGAACCCGATCGGCCGCGGGCCGATAACCGGTTGCCCGCCAACCCGATGGTGGTCCTCCGGACCACCGGGCACGGCATGCCCTGCCCCTACCAGCGCGCCTC
>JAICJJ010000413.1 GCA_025928535.1 Thermomicrobiales bacterium | reverse complement strand
TTTGAGCGCGCGCACCTGCTCCCGCAGGACGGCCACATGCCCCGCCAACTCGTCATAGCCTGGGCGCTTCGCTTTCCCGCTCATCGCCAACTCCACGACGCGCCAGCATCACGCACTATTCGCGCCAGTCTGAGCAGTTACGGCGGAGGTGCGTGTGCGTCACGTCGTACGCTGCCGGCGGAATTGGCTTGTCCGAGACGCGTCGCATCGGCGCTGGCGTATTGGGATCGAGATGAATCCGTGAAGTGTCTGCGGGCTGTAACGATGTGCCGGCGGACGGTGACCAAGCAGCATCATGCATCGATGCGTGATATGGCGCCGGCCGCGCAACCGGCGGATCGCATGTTTCATCGTCACCGCGGAGGAATTCGATGGACGGAGCCGGCTTCGATCACCTGGTTCGATCCTTGCCCTCGCGCCGACGCGTGCTGATCGCCGTGTTGGGCAGCGCCTTGGCCGCTGGCGTCGCCCGCCCCGCCCCGGCCGGCGCGGCTCCCTGCCTGCCCAATGGCACCACGTGCGATCCGAACAACGCTGGCGCTTGCTGCACCGGAACCTGCAAGCGGCACAAGGGTAAGCACAGGTGCGCTCCCGCCGGCGAGGCGTTCGGCTGCACCAAGAGCGAGAAGACCAATATCTGCGCCACCCGCATGGCGTCCGCCTGTCCGGACAATCAGGCGGGGTTCTGCATCGTCGCGCGAACAAAGCGGAAGCAGCAGCCGCTCTGTATTGCTGCCGCTGATTGCAGCTTCGATTGCGAGAGCGACGCCGATTGCGTGGCCCACTTCGGCGGTCCGCCAACCGTGCGCTGCATCAAGCATTGCAATTTGTGCCCGTCTATGACGTCGTGCGTCGTGCCGCTGACGGACTCATAGATCAGGCGCTCAGCCGGGGGCGTTGGCGCGAGCGGGGACGTGAGGCGCGTGGTCACCGATCGCAAAACCGGCGCGGGACGCGATCGCCACGTCGGCGACCGCGTCAACTCCCGGCGGGCGGTTCCGCTGGCGGCTCGGGGTTGAGCAGGTTGTGGGCGGCCAGCGCGCCGGGCGCGTTGAGGCCGAGGCCGATCGCGCGCACCGCTTCCGCGCGTTCGATCCGGACGCGTTCCGCTTCGTCGTGCAGCGCGGTCGGATCACCGACGCCTGCCCGGTACTTTTCGATCAGATGCTGTTGCGCCGCCGCTTTCGCTTCGATGCCGGCCAACTTGACGCGGGCAATCTCCGCTTCGATCCGCCGCCGGGTTTCCGCGCCGCTCGCCGGGGCGGTGAACATGGCCCCGACGACGCCGCTGACGAAGCCGGCGACGCTGCCGACGCCGAACGCGAACCAACGCTTGATGGCGCCCATTGCTGCCTCCGGACCGGCCGCCCGTCAACGGAACAGGCGGCGCAGGAGCGAGCCGAACACGACGACCACGGCGCCGAACGCCGCGCCAAAGGCGGCGGCTCCGGCCGCGTCCAGCGCCGGCCGCGCGCCGTCGGCGGCCGGTCCGAGATGGATCAGGATCCGCGTGCCGGCGTCGGCTTCGACGCGATCGGCCTTGACCGCCAGCACGGCGCTTTTGGCCAGCCGGATCGTCTGCCCGACGACTCCCACCGCCGAACTCTGGTAGAGCGCGGCGTTGTCGCTGCGCAGGGTCAGGATGCCCGATTGCTCGATCTGCGCCGATTTCGCCTCGATCGATTTCGCGCCCGAGTTTTGCATCGAGAGCCGCTCGGCGACGATCGCCTCGGCGCCCGATTGTTCCATCGCGACGTTGGCCGCGCGCACCTCGCCCGCGTCGGTCCGGAGCAGGTCTCGCCCCGCCGCCGACGCATTGCTCGGCACGTCTTTCATCACCATCGCCGGAACCCGCGACGACATCGCCGGGTCGGTCGCGCCGGGCCGGGCCGTTGCCGCGTCTTGCTCGCTCATCCGCCGCTCCTGACGCCGCGGGCCGAACCGCCCGCAGCCAGTTCATTGAGAGGCGAGTGTAGCACCGGCCGGCATCGCGGTTGTGAGGGGCTCACGCCTCGTCGCGCGGCATCACCCGGATCAGGATGATCGTCAGGATCATGATCGCCACCAGCAGCAGGAACGAAGCGGCGGCGGCCTTGCCCATTTCGAGCGAGGTGAACGCCTGTTTCCAGATCGTGTACGAGATCGTTTCGGTCGCGGTGCCCGGGCCGCCACGTGTCAGGATGTAGATCAGGTCGTAGGTCTTGAACGCCGCGATCATCCGGATCAGCGCCGCCACCACCAGCACCGGCGCGAGCAGCGGCAGCGTCACCGTCCGCAAGATTTGCCACCGACTGGCGCCGTCGACCATCGCCGCTTCGATCGGATCGCGCGGCAGCGCGGTCAACCCGGCCAATATGATCACGATCATCAATGACGTTTCGTGCCAGACGTCGACGCCGATTACGGTCGGCATCGCCGACGCCTGCCCGCCGAGCCATTCCTGCTTCGGCAAGCCGATGAGGCCAAGCATCCAGTTCAACGCGCCGAGATCGGGGTGAAGCAACAGTCGCCAGATCAGGCCGACCGCGACTGGGCTGACGAGCAGCGGGATCAGCAGGATCGCGAGATAGACGGCGCGAAAACGCAGCCCCGGCTGGTTGAGCAGCAGCGACAAGCCAAGCGCGACGAGCATTTCGAGAACGACGACGCTGACGCTGTAGACGACGGTGTTGCGCGCCGCCGTCTGATAGAGATCGCTGCCGATGATGGCGGCGTAGTTGACGGCGCCGGTGAACGCGCCGATGCCGCCTTTGGTCAGATCGTAATTGTGGAGCGAGACGAAGAGCGCGAACGCGAGCGGAAAGGCGATGACGGCCAGCAAGGCGACGATCGTCGGCACGGTCATGCCCCAGCGAAAGGGGGCGCTCGACGGTCGCCGCCGCTCCGCCGCGCTCGACGCGGCGACGGGGGTCGGCAACGTGTGTTCACTGGCCATCGACTCGATGCGCTCCCCGCGTCCGGCCGATCCGGACTCATTCACTGCACGGATCGGCCGGACGACGGTCTACAACAGGCCTTTCAACTCGTCGGCCGCGGCATTCATCGCGTCTTGCGGCGAGGCGCCGCCCGAGACGGCGTCGCTGAGATGCCTCCCCATGATTTCGACGAGTTGCGTTTGCTTCGTCACCGCCGGCAAGCCCTTGCCGTTGCCGATGAGATCCTTGGCGTCTTTCATCCATGGATATTTGGCCAGAAACTCGGCGTTGTCGTAGGGCGCAAGCTGCGACGGCACGCCGCCGGCGATCGCCCGCTTCATGGCGATGTCGGGCGATTCGACCCATTTGATATATTCCCAGGCCGCGTCCGGATTTGGCGAACTGTTCGGTATGCCCCAGCTCCAGGCGCCGGTGAGGCCCGTGCCGCCCGGCATCGTGACGATCCCGCTCTTCCCCTTGACCTTGCTGGTCGGGTCGTTCTGGAAATTGTTCAGCATGAACAGCACGTAGGAAACCATGCTGAACGCTTTGCCTTGCAGGTAG
>JAICJJ010000358.1 GCA_025928535.1 Thermomicrobiales bacterium | reverse complement strand
GTGCAGCACCGTGATCCGGACTTCGCGCGCGATTTCGGCCGGCGAACGGCACGCGCGTTCGAGCGGCCGGCGAAAGATGATGATGCGATCCGGCAGCGTCATCGCGTAGCCGGAATCGCGCGCGGCGAGCGGGATCCCTTCGTACAATCCGAAGAGCGCATCGTCGCCGCCGTTTTGGCCCCGCTGCTCGGGCGCCGGCTCGTCTTCGACGACGATTTCGACGTTGTCGAGCATGGCGACGATGTGCGGGGGAAGGGCATCGAGCGCACGGGCGACGAGGGTTTCGAAGCGCCGTCGCCGCAACCGCTCGACCCGATTGCCAGCCATTTCACCCATGGCGAATTTTAGCACTTTTGTGGGGTTTTCGGCCACTCCGATGGCGAAGATTCGTGCGTACGTACACAGCCATGCGAACGGCTTCAAGCGTAACAGGAGTGACCAATTCATCGGCGCGATGACGCGACGCCGCCACGGACGACCATTCGTCGCACCGGTGGCCGCCGATCGACGATTGGCGCGAGGCGCCGTCCCTTCGTCATCCTGAGTGGTCATGCCGCGGGCGGCGCCACCACGGCATGAAAAACCGAGTTTTTCACGGCAGCCGCAGCGAAGGATCTCGTCGCTCGTTGCTCGAGAGAACGAGATGCCTCGACAAGCTCGGCATGACGGTGGGGGTCGCGCCGGCTCTTCGCGACGCCTCGACTTCTCGTCCCGTGCTGCCCGACTTCCCGACTCGAATCGCCCGGCGAGAAGCGCCGCCAATCTTTCGTATCATGCGAGCCGAATCACGCGACGAGGAGGGCAGTCATGTCCGCGACGGCCGACGGGACCGAATCGCGCCTGCTCGAATTGCTCAAGCTGGTCAACGACTGGCTCAAGTTCGCCGAGGCGAAAAACGTCGGCATCGTCGGCCTCGCCAGCGGCGCGATGAGCGTCTTGCTGGTCGCGCTCGGCTTTCTGCGCGAGGCGGGCCTGACGCCGATCCCGAGCCTTTTCGTCGGCGCCGGCGGCGCCTGTCTCGCGCTCAGCCTGCTGATCGGGGTCTATTCGTTCCTGCCGGCGACGGCGATGCCGCACTGGATGCGGATGCAACTCGAGCAGCCGCGGGCCGACGACAATCTCTACTTTTTCGGCCACGCCGCCAAATACGATCCGGCGGCGCTGGCGGTCGCCATCGCCCGCCGCTACGACCGGGCGACCGAGCCGATCGTGCACGAGGTGCACACCGATCTGGCGGCGCAACTGATCGTCAACGCCCGGATCACGATGCAGAAGTTGAAGCTTTTTCGCTGGGCGGTCGTCTTTTTCGGCGCCGGCGTGCTGCTGGCCGGCATCGGCATCGTGCTGATCATCGCGCTTTAGGCGCGGGCGTCCGGCGCGTCGGTCAGACCGTCGGCAAGCGTCGCGTCCCAGGCGGCCCGTTCTTCCACGACCGCGGCCCAGGCTTGCGGATCGGCGCGGAGCGCGGCGTAGCCCTCGTTCGCCCGTTCCAGCAGGCGCCGCCGCCGTTCGGCTTCGAGCAGCCATTCAAGCGCGTCCGCCAGCGATTCGCCTCGTCCGTCGGCAAGTTCGCGCAACGTCGCATGTGCCCGGTCGCTGATCCGCACGGTCTTCGTCATGGCGTTCCCTCACGATCGTGTTGCGACGGGCAAGGCGATCTCCGATAGTGATTGTAGTCGCTCGTCGCGTCGCGACCTCCGGAATTCATGGAGGATGCTGCCGATGAATGCCGCGCTGATCGTGCTCGTGACGTTGCTTGGTCTGTCGGCGGCGATGACCCCGCTCGGAGTGCGGCGCCGCTCCTGGCCGTTGCTGACCGGGGCGGCGATCCTCTCGCTCGCCTGCTGCGTCGTCGGCGGCTTCACCCTCGCGCTGCTGGCCGGATTCCTGCCGTGCGTCCAACTCGGGCTTGCGGTCGCTCTGCGCTGGCGCATGCGCTGGACCGGCGCGCTGGCGCTGGCGCTGCCGCCGGCCCTTGTCTGGGCCGCGGGCGCGTTTGGCATGGCTCCGGGCTGGTGGCCCGGCTGGTTCTTCCCTCCGATCCTCGTTCCCGTCTGGGTGGTCGGCGCCGCCATCGCCCTGGCGCTGGGCGATCCGCAATGGCGCGGGACCGCTTCGGCCGAAGCGTAGTCCCCACAGGCGCGAGCCGGCCGCGGCGGCCGCGGCCATCGCGGTGGCGGCGAGGCAGGCAGGGAGGACCGTCCGTGAACGAGTTGTTCTGGCCGGCGCTCATCGTCTCGGTGATCCTGACGCCGTTCGCCATCCTGCGTCATTCCTGGCTGTTGATGACCGTCGCGGCGTTGTTGTCGCTGGCCTTCGCCTTCATGGCGCTGCCCGACGGGTTTCTGCTCATGCTGCTGCCCTGCATCCAGATGGCGATGGCGGTCCTCCTGTGCTGGGACATGCCCGGCTTCGGCCACGTCTTCCCGATCGCGTTCGTGGGAGCCCTCGTCTGGCTTGGGGAATCGAACCGGCTCGCCCAGGTTCCGTACACGGTCATTCTCGGAACCATGCTGGGCTGGATCGGGCTCGCCGTGGTCGCGTTGCTCGCGCGCGGCGTCTGGCTCCGGCGCTGATCGGTCGCCGCCCGGGCGATCGGTCGTCGGCTACACTGATCGTCGATCATTCAAGAGACCTGTCGAACGACCAGACCGGCATCGCTCCGGAGTCCGCCGCATGAGCGCGACGATCGGCCCCGCGGCGACCATTGCTTACCCCGTGGGCACGGTCGCCTTTCTCTTCACTGACATCGAAGGGAGCACCCGGCTCTGGGAACGCGACGCCGCGGCGATGCGGCGGGCGGTCGACCGGCACCTCGCGCTACTCGACGCGGCGATCGCGGCGCAGGGCGGCGTCCATTTCAAGACGATCGGCGACGCCGTCCAGGCCGCCTTTCACGACGTGCCCGCCGCCGTCGCCGCCGCCGCCGCCGCGCAGCAAGCCCTCGCGGCCGAGACGTGGGACGAAACCGGCCCGCTGCGGGTCCGCATGGCGGTCCACCTCGGCGACGCGGCGCCCTTCGCCGGCGATTACCTCGCGCCCTGCCTCAACCGCCTCGCCCGGCTGCTGGCGACCGGATTCGGCGGGCAGGTGTTGCTGACCACCGCCGCCCGCATCCTCGCCGCCGACCGCTTGCCGGCCGGCGTGACGTTGCGCGATCTGGGCCGTCATCGCCTGCGCGATCTGCTCGAGCCGGAAGACGTCTGGCAACTCGTCATTCCCGGATTGCCGGACCATTTTCCGCCGCTCAACAGCCTGGAGCGTCACCCGACCAATTTGCCGGCGCAGCCGAACGCGCTGATCGGCCGGGAGGGTGATCTGGCGGCCGTCGCCGAGCGGCTGTCCCGCCCCGACGCGCGCTTGCTGACTTTGACCGGCCCCGGCGGCACGGGCAAGACGCGCCTCGCGCTGCAAGCGGCAGCGGACGACATCGACGCCTTTCCGGACGGCGCGTTTTTCGTCGATCTGGCGGCGCTGACCGACCCGGCGTTGTTGCTGCCGCACATCGCCGAAACGCTCGGCGTGCGCGAAAGCGGCGGCCTCGACGTGCGGGCGGCGCTGCTGGCCTACCTGACCAGCAAGACGTTGCTGCTCGTCCTCGACAACCTGGAGCAATTTCGGCCGCCGGACGGCGCGGGCCGCGTCGTCGCCGATCTGCTGGCGCGCTGTCCGCAAGTGAAGATATTGGCCACCAGTCGCGCGCCGCTGCGGATTCGGGCGGAACGGGAATATCCCGTGCCGCCGCTGGCGGCGCCCGATCCGGAACGGTTGCCGCCGCTGGCGGAACTGGCGGAGATTCCCGCCGTGCGCCTCTTCGTCGAACGGGCGCAAGCGGCCCGGCCCGCGTTCGCGTTGACGGTCGACAACGCCGGCGCGGTCGCCAAACTGTGCGCCTGGCTCGACGGCTTGCCGCTGGCGATCGAACTGGCGGCGGCGCGGACGCGGGCGCTGACGCCGGATGATCTGGCCCGTCGCCTCGGC
>JAICJJ010000142.1 GCA_025928535.1 Thermomicrobiales bacterium | reverse complement strand
CGATTATTCCCAGTCTACTCCCTTTCCACACAGGCTTTTTGGAACCGCAAGTCGATGTCCGCTGGTCGACCAGCGTCGCCACGCCAGTTGATGGCATTGGGGCTGCGTGGAGCGACGCCATAACGTGCCGCTTGCACGGGGAGGAATCGCATGTCGTCGCTCCCGGATCGTCCACCCGCAGCCGACGCGTTGCAGCATGTCGTCCATACCCACCTGACCATCATTCGTGGTCACGCGCAACTCGCCGCCCGTCAAGCGCGGAGTTTGTCGGAGCCGGAGCGCAGCCAACTCCTGGCGCGACTGCAGGCGATTGATGGGGCGGTCGAGCAGTTGGTGCGACGCCTCGCCCGGTGGTCTGGACGCGAGTGACCTGACTGAATTGCGCTCGCACGCGGCAGCGCGCAATCGTCGACAGCGCCCGTGCTCACGTCGTGGCGGCGCGCGCCGTCAACGGCAACCGAACGGTAAAGATGCTGCCGGAACCTTCCCGGCTCGCGACCACGATCGTCCCGCCATGCTGCTCGACAATCTGCTTGACCCCGCTCAAGCCGATGCCGCTTCCGGCGATCCGGCCGGCCACGTTCCGCGCGCGCGTCCATCGCTCGAAGACGTGAGGGAGATCGGCCTCGGGAATACCGATCCCCGCATCGACCACCGTTACGACCGCCCAGGGCGTCCCGTTCGGAGCGTCCTCCGTCGCCACCTCCACGATGATCTCGCCGCCGCGGGGGCTGTACTTGATGGCGTTGCCGAGCAGATTGTCAAGCACACGTCGCAGGCGAGCGGCATCCCATGTCCCAACCAGCGTCGGCGTCGCCGTTTCGAGCCGGAGCGCGTGCCGCTCCGTCGTTGCCTGCGCCGCAGCGACGGACGCCTGCGTCAGCGCGACCAAATCGAGCGGTTCCGGCCGCAACTCGAGCGTGGCGCCGCTCTGTAGCCGCGCCGCATCCAGCAATTCGTCGATCAGACCGATCGCTTGATCGACGCCCACGGCGATGCTGACCAGTCCAGTTTCCTGCCGCGCCAGTTCCGCGGTCCCGCGGCGCAATTGCCGTTGCAGAAATTGGGCCTGCCCTTTGACTGCCGTCAGCGGGTTCTTGACGTCGTGGGCGAGCGCGTCGAGGATGGCCGTTCGTTCCCCCTCGGCTGCTTTGCGCGCGGTGATGTCTTGCACCAACCCTACCAGGCGCGGCGGATCGGCGTCGGGCCAAAGGTCCGCCTGCGACAAGAGCCACCGCACCTCGCCGTTTGGCAACCGCGAGCGCAGTTCAACCCGAAAAGGCGCTCCTGTCGCGAGCGTGTGCTGCAGCGCCGCGTCGACCCGTGGCCGATCCTCAGGCACGACCCTCGCCAAGGCGGCGGCATGCGTCAGCGGCGTGCCGGGCGGCAACCCGTGCAGCGCCAACGCCCGGTCGGAGGCCAGAAATTCCCCCGTCGCCGGCACGGCGGACCAAACCCCAGCTTCCGCCGCCTCCAACGCCAACTGTAGCAAGCGCTCGTGCTCCCGGACGGCGTCTTCGGCTCGTTTGCGCGCAGTGATCGTGTCGTGCGCCACCACAACTTGCGGCGGCTCGGTCCCGGGCACGCGGGCGACGCGGGCGAGAAACCAGCGCGCCTCGTCCGGGGAGGAACACGGATACTCCAGAGTGAACTCGTCTTGTTCACCGGCCAACACCGCGCGGATGCCCGCGGCCATCGCCCGACCACGCGCGCCATCCGGATCATCCGGATCGGTCGCCGCTTCAGCCACGGCCAGGTAGTCTGCGCCGCCGCCATGGTCGGGCAGCCCCAGGCCATTGGCGTCGGCGAAGCGGCGCCAAGCGGCGTTGACGACGACGATCCGGCCGGTCGCGTCGAGGACGGCGATGTGAGCGGGAAGCGCGTCGAGCGGGGTCGGCTGCTCAGGCACCGAGCCGGCGGTCATGGCGCCGCACGGTCCGTAGGCGGCCCCTGGCTCCTCGCCCGCGACTGCCCGTCCACGACATGGGCGAGGTCCGGGCGCGTCGTCTGGCAGAACCGGAGCGGAATCAGTGGTGGGCACGGAGTGCATCGCCTCGATTTAGGAATCTGTGAGAAAGAAGATAGACCCGCAATCATCGACAGGATACGTCGGCGCCCGCGGAAAGGCTATGTCAGGCTCGCTTTATCCGACCGATCTGACCAACGCCGAATGGTCATCCGCGAGCCGCTGATCTCCGTGCCGCAGCCGGGTCGCTGGCCCGCCCAGCACCCGCGGCGCGAGATCGTCGATGCTTGCTTGGCATGTGGCATGGTTCCTGCCCTTGGACCGCCACGTCCCGCATGACGCGAGAAAGGGAACGGGAGACGAGCATGGCCATCGCCAGTCCACGAGAACTCTTCGTGCATGAACTCGCCGACATGATGAGCGCCGAGCAGCAAATCCTCAAGGCGTTGCCCGAACTGCAGCAGGAAGCGCAGCATGCCGAGTTGAAGCGGGCGTTCAAAGAACACGAGACCGAGACGAAGGGCCAGATCAAGAATCTGCAACAGGTCTTCAAACAACTGGGGGAGCAGCCGGAGGAGACGACCTGCTTCGGCATGCAGGGTCTCGTCCAGGAGCATCACGCCCTGCATGAAGAAGATCCATCGCCGGAGATGCTGGAGCGCGCCAATCTGAGCGCCGCGGCGAAGACCGAGCAGTACGAGATCGTGGCCTATGCCGGCTTGATCCAACTCGCCAAGGAACTCGGCGAAAAAGACAGCGCCAAACTGCTGCAGGAGAATCTTGACCAGGAACAGGCGATGGCCAAGCGCGTGGCGGCGCTGACCAAGGAGATCGCGAAGGAGGCCAAATAGGCGGAGTCGGCCCGCGCCAGCGCGGGCTGCTGCGCCCCACCGCCGCGCAGACGAACGACCGCGGGAAGGACTTTCCCGCGGTCGTTCTCGGTTTCGACCCCTCGCCATCGGACGAGCGCGGTCCTACCGCCGCTCGTACTGATCGGCGATTTGCTTCGCGCCGTAGGCGGCGATCCCCCCTATCAACACCTTCGCCAACGGATTGTCGAGCATGCCGGGAAAGACGTCGCTCGAGCCCTGCGGCTGCGGCTGCGGGGCGGTCGCTTGCCCGCCGCCGAAGAGATGGCCGAGAAACCCCTCATGATCGGTCGGCGGCGCGGGTTGCCCCTGGCTGCCGCCGCTGAACAGGTTGCCGATCATGCCGAGCAATCCACCCGTTCCCGGATCGGCGCCGCTTTGGCCGCCCGGAATGGTCACCATGCCCCGGCCTTGCTGCCGTTGCTGCAGCATCTGGCCGAACTCCGCGCGCTGGTTCGGCGTCATGTTTTGCACCGTCTGCTGCAACGCCGTTTGCATCTGCTGCGGCGTGGCGTCCTGTCCGACCTGCTGATACATCTGGTAGGCCTCGCGGGGGTCGTACCCTTGGGTGTTGTCGCCAGTCGTGTAGCGTTGATAAAAGTCTTGGGCTCGCTGGCGCAGCGCCGGATCCTGATGCAGGCTGCGTTGGGCTTGGCGTTCCGCCCGCCGTTCCTGGCGCGCCGCTTGCCGGTCGGCCCGATCGCCGCCGCCTTGGCCGCCCCCGCCAAAGAGACCTTGCAAGGCATCCATCGTCGTCTCGTCCTTTCATCTATCGTTTCGCGTCATGGGGTCCCGGCGCGCACATCCACGAGACCCCCAATTCGGCGCGCGCTTCTAAGGAGTCCGCTCTGCCGTATCCCCGTTGGCGCCCACGTCGCCCGGTTCGATCACCGCTTCACCGGCGCCGACGACGCCGACGTCGCCGCCGGTCGTCGCATCGACGATCCGCGCCTGCTCCCGCCGTACCGTTCCCTGCACCTGCTCGGTCCGTTGCACCGAGTCTTTCGTCAGTTCGATCTCTTCAGCGACGCGCGCCCGTTTCTGCACCTGGACGTCTTCGCCCCGCACCGGCACTTCGATCACGCCTTCTTCGAAGACGTCATCCCCCGTCGCCACCGGCCGATCGACCGCGCGCCGCTGGATGTGCACCTGCTCTTCCGTCACCGGCACCTCGAGCACCCGGTCTTCGGCGACGACGTTCTTTTCGACGCGCAACGCCCCCCGCTCCACCGGCGTCGTCGTCGCGGTCAGTTCTTCTTCGTGGACCGGGACGACGACCGTCTCAGCCGCCTCCGTCACGACATTCGCCGGCGCGGCGCTGCTCGCCAGTCCGCCGGTCCAGTCGACCGCATGCGCGGTCGCCATCGTCGCGGGGTCGGCGGCGACCAACTCGTCGTCACCCGTCGTGTCCGGCGCGACGTCCCATCCTTGGCGCACCGCCGCGTCTTTGTCCACCGTCAGCCAGACCGCTTCCTCGTCCAGGTCGACGCGATCGACAGCGCTAAGGGGAATGTAGTAGTCCGTCGGAAAGAAAAAGCCCTTCTCAACGACGAGGTAGGTGGGGCCAACGGCGACGACGTTGCCGACCTTGTCCCCGTCCGAGCCGTAAACCTCCATCCCTTCGCTGAGGCGATCACGCCAATTGGGATCTGCCATGGCTTGCTTCGCTCCTCCGCGAGCGGCGTCGTATCGGGTCATCCGACGCGGACCGCGCCGCCATCTGCGCGGACACGGCGGCCGACAGGACGCAAGACAGATGCCGCCTACACGCCCAATGACTTCAGCCTCTGTGACATGGTGGCATCATCTCTGCGTCGGTCCGCTGCGCCCCGCCAATGGCAACATCAGGGAGGACAGCGATGACCACTAAGTTGGTCCGCGGCACGCCGGTCATCAGTCTCGCCGACGGCGCGTCGCTCGGCGTCGTCGATCATGTCTATCTCGATCGGCAGCGTCTGGCCATCGTCGGCTTCACCCTGCGGCAGCGCGGCGGGTTGCTCGGCGGCGGTCCGGCCGGTCTGGTCGATGTTGCCGACGTCCATGCCTTCGGGCCGGACGCGGTCACCATCGACGCCGCCGCGGCGGTGCGCAGCGAGGTGGCGCTCGCCGCCACGACGGCGTCCTTGATCGAATTGGAGGCATTGCTGGGACGTGAGGTCGTCACCGACGGCGGCCGCCGGCTGGGGCGCGTCGCCGAGGTGGTCTTCGACGAGGGCTCGCACCAACTCCTCGCCCTCGAACTAGCGGGAGACGACGGCGAACGGCGACGGGCACCGGCCAGTTCCGTCGCAACCATCGGAGATGACCTGGTGATCGTCGCCGAACCGGCGGCGCGGGTCGTCTCGCTGCGGCCGGCGCGCGAGCGGGGAGTGATCAGCGGACCTGCGGCGGGCAAAGCAGCGCAGGCCGGGTAGACAAAATTCATCTGACTCGGCGCCCTGTCCAAGATGGCGCCACCGCGCCGGCCGATCCGAGTGCGCCCTCGCTCCGTGGCGATCTCCTCGTCGGTCGTCGGCGGGGCGCTGAGGAGCCGAGTGCATCCGGCTGCCGCCCCTGACCCACGGCCGTCGCCCATTTGCCGACCCGCCGCGGCGTCCCGTTCCTGATCGCGCGCCGAGACCACCCAATACGCCCACCCGCCTCGCCCTGGATAGCGGAGGGCCCAAAGATTAGGCCCGGGCCATCCGCCAAGCATCACCTGCAACTCGCACGTCGCCGCCGCGTCGTCGCTTTCGCCCCCTCGTCAACCAGCGTCCGAGGCGGCGACGCACCGTACCGTCACGCGACGTGGCGACCTCCAAAGAAGACGGCCATTGCCGGTGATCGACGAGTCGTGTTTGGGCGGCGGCATCCGGTCTGCGTACTGATCGGTGGAGCCGTGCCAAGGGAGGAGGAATCCAAGTGCTGCAATCACGACCGAGCCGATTCGTCGCAAGTCTCGTTGTGTTGGGCGCGTTGGCCGCCGCCGGTCGCGCCACGCCCGTCGCCGCTCAGTCTGTTCCGCTGTTGCCGGCGGGCGTCAGAGCCGTGCCCGTGGTCGGCGCTGTTGGCGTCGTCGTACCGCCGATCATCGTGGTTCCGCCGATTGGGATCGGGACGCAACACGCGCACGTCACGAAAGATCGCGAGCGGAGCCGTGAGCGCGCCGACGTGACGATTGGCGGGGAGTGACGATCCAGCATTCGGGTGTGCGACCAATCGCCAATCGACGTTGCGGCGACTGCGCCCAACGACCCGACCGCGCAAGCGCCGCGGCGTCGCCTTGCATTCCTGGCGACGCACGGAGGCTTCGTGGCCATGCGCGATCCGAAGGGACCGACCCAAGGTGAGGCGGCGCTGGTGACTGGCGGGTTGCTCGGCGTCGCCGTGGTCTTGTTGGTCCATGCGCCGCTGAGCGGCGTCGCCATCGCCACGGAACGAGCGCTCGGAATCATCGCCGGGCTCCTGATGATGCTGGGAGTATGGTGGTGGGCACGCACACGCTGATGTTTGTTCCGGCGCGGTGTCGGACCAGTCCGTATGCTGCCGGCCATGCAGGCCCCGCCGTTCCTACGCCCACGCGTCGAATCGGAGCGGCAGGCCGTTGCGGACCCCCTGCGCTCGGCGGACGCCATGACCTTGCCCCACCTCCGGTCTCGTTTGCCGAAGGCGTCAGGGCGACGCGCGTCAGCGCGGAGACAATCCGCGCCGCCTTGGCCCGGCTCGGCGGCCGGCGACAGCGCGCCAAAGCCTGTATCGCCCGCATCGGCCCCAAAAAAACAGCGCCGCGACCGGCTCATCTCGCTTTGACTTGGAATGGATTGGGGTGACGCAGGCGAGGCCACCGGAACCGAGTCTGAACTGAGGCATCAACTGGATGCCGGGGACGCGGCGTCGTCCCCGCCATCGTTCCACCCAGCGAAGCAAGGGGTCTTGCGTCGTCGCCAGTTCCCGCCCGATTCGACCGACGCCGCGGCCCTTCTCCACGCCAGCCGATCGTCCAATGCACGACCGGCGCGGCGGACGCAATCTGGGTCTCTGCTGGTTCCCTACGCGCGCTGCCGGGACCGGCCGCGCCGGGTCGTCGCCGCCCGCTCGGCCCGTTCGGCGCGCACCCGTTCGACGTCCGCTCGCTTGTAGAGTCGACCGAGCGGCGTGTCGAGCACCGCGACCTGGCCCCGCTCGCCAAGCAGACGCAGCCAGGCGTAACTGATCCCGGCCAAGAGCACCGCCCCCTGCGGACTGAGCCAGTCTTGCTG
>JAICJJ010000204.1 GCA_025928535.1 Thermomicrobiales bacterium | reverse complement strand
TCGGCGCCGCCATCGCCGGGTCGAGCGCGAGATCCCAGGCGGTGAGCAGCCAGACGCCGAGCGCGAGCGACCAGAGCGTTTGCCGGCGGCCGACGCGGGCCGCCAGCAAACTGCCGAGGATGTACGACGCCAGGCCCATGGAGAACCACGACAGGGGAATCGTGAACGGCACCCGGCCGAGCGCCTTCGGACCGAGCAGCGTCGTGTAGGCGTAGTTGCCGAAGGGCCATCCCGTGCCGGTGCCGACGAGTTCGGAAGCGAGCGTGAGCGTCGTGGCGACGATAAAAAAGACGAGCGTCTTGCGCCTGCCAAGCGTCGCCCAGGCGAACGCGAACATGGCCGCCGCGCCGAAAAGAATGTGCGTCGATCCGCCGTACGCCATGCCGAACGCGAACACCGCGCGCGCGGTCGCATCGCCCGACCACCACTCGGGATGCGGCAAGGCCAGCAACAAGCCGGCGACGCCAAACGCCAGCGCCGCGAGATGGCCGACCAGCAGCAGCCGAGCCAGCTTCATGCCACGTCCTTCCGATCAGCGCGAACGACGACGCGGCCGCGCCATTCGTGCCGTCGCCGCAGAGCGCTACGCCAGAGTTGGATGGCGGCCGGCAGATCGGCAAGCGGCGACAGCCAGTAGGTCCATGGCCGCGCCGGGTAGGCGCGGGCGGTTCCCGCCAGAACGCCCAGGCGCATCGCCGTCAGCGCGCCGTTGACGACGACGAGCGCCCGGAGCGGACCGGACCGCCCGCGCTGGCACGCCAGCGTCGCCAAAAGTGGAAGCGGCAGCGCCTGCGCCAGCGCAATCTCGGCCAACCCAACCCACCCCCACCAACCGGCGTAGCGATCGCGCAGCGGCAAGGAGCGCGGCCAGTTGTCCCAGGCCTCGCGCCAGCCGTCGTACATCGCGACCGAAACGAGCCCGCCGGTCTCGTGAAAGCCGACCGCATAGCCATTGGCCGCCAGCGCCCGCGCCACGGTGACGTCTTCGCAGACCGACCTCCGCGCGGCGCGGAAGCCGCCGGATCGTTCGAGTGGGGCGCGGCGGTAGAGCGCGCATTGGCCGTTGGCCTGGACCTCGTCCAGCCGCCGCGTCGTCCGCCCGGGGATGCCGAAGCGATAGACGAGCGTCGTCAGCAGCGCCGGATGGACCACCGCCTCGGCCCGGCCGGACAGGAGCAGCGACGGCGCGACGCTCACCGACGCCGCGCTCGTTTCGCGCGCCCGGGCGAGCAGCGAACGCGCCAACGTCGGGACCGGCCGCACATCGGCGTCGACGGTCCAGATCCACCCCGACGCCGGATCGGCCCGGTCGAGCCCGACCTGCAAGCCAAACGCTTTGCCATTTTCGCCGGGCGGCGCCGCGCCGGCGTCGACCAGCCGCAGGCGATGATCCCGTGCGGCGAACGCGGTCACGAACCGTTGCGTGCCGTCGGTCGATCCGCCGTCGACGACGAGAATCTCGGCCACTTCTTTCGGCTGGGCGATCAGGCCGGTCAGGCAGGGACCAACCCGGGCGCGCTCGTTCAAGACCGGCACGATGACGGTCACCCGTTCGCCGGGCGCCGCCTGGTCGCGCGGCGCGATCTTCGCGCCACGCGCCGTTCGGACCAGCCGCGCCGCCACTCGCACGCCCGCCGCTGCCTGCGCCAGCCCCAGCGCCAGCCCAATCCAGGCGCGCCTCATGGCGCGCACCCGACGGGCGATCGCCTAGCATTCGCGCGGGCGGTCAGCGCCCGCCGCGAGCGGAACGGGATCGGGCGGTCATGGCCAGGCGGATCGTCGTCATCGGCAGCGGATTTGGCGGACTGGCGGCGGCGATCCGGCTCGCGGCGGGCGGTCATCAGGTCATTGTGATTGAAAAACGCGACCAGCCCGGCGGGCGCGCCTACGTCTATCGGCAAGACGGTTTCACCTTCGACGGCGGCCCGACCGTCATCACCGCGCCTTGGCTGATCACCGAGCTCTTCACGCTGGCCGGCCGCCGCGCCGACGACTATTTCACCCTGGTTTCGCTTGATCCCTTCTATCGGATCTTTTTCGCGGATGGGGAACAGTTCGACTACACCGGCGACGCCGAGCGCATGACGGAGGAGATCCGCCGGATTGGCGCCGGCGAGCGCGATGTCGCCGGCTACCGCGACTTCGTACGCTCCAGCGAACGCATCTTCGCCAAAGGCTTCACCGAATTGGCGGACGCGCCGTTTTTGCGCCGGCGGGACATGGTCAAGATCGCGCCCGATCTGATTCGGCTGGAAGCGTTTCGCTCGGTCTACGGCTTCGTCGCTCGCCGCGTTCGCGATGAGCGGCTGCGGCAGGTCTTGTCGTTTCATCCCCTGCTGGTCGGCGGCAATCCGTTTCAGACCACGAGCATCTACACGCTGATCCATTATCTGGAGCGCCAATGGGGCGTCTGGCATGCGATGGGCGGAACCGGCGCGATCGTCGACGCGCTCGTCCGGCTCCTGGCGGAACTGGGCGGCGAACTGCGGCTGAACGCCGAGGTCGGCGAAATCCTGACCGGCGGCGGCCGGGCGAGCGGCGTCCGGTTGACCGATGGCGCAACGCTGCCGGCCGACATCGTCGTCTGCAACGCCGATGTCGCCGGCGCCTATGCCTGGCTGCTGCCGGCCGCGGCGCGGCGCAAATACACCAATCGTCGGCTGGCGCGACTGCGCCATTCGATGTCGCTGGTCGTCATCTACTTCGGGACGGATCGCCAGTACCGCGGCGCGGATGGACCGGCGCTGGCCCATCACAACATCATCCTCGGACCGCGCTACCGGGGCTTGCTGACCGACATCTTCCAGCGCAAGGCGCTGGCGGACGATTTTTCGCTCTACCTGCACATGCCGACCCTGACCGATGCGACGCTGGCGCCGCCGGGCGGCGAAGCATTTTACGTGCTCGCGCCGGTTCCGCACCTCGGCGCTCGGATCGACTGGGAACGGGAGGCGCGGCCGTATCGCGACCGGATCATGACCTTTCTCGAGCAGCGCTATCTGCCCGAGCTGTCGCGGCATCTGGCGACCGAGCGGATGATCGACCCTCGCCATTTTCGCGACGTCCTCAACAGCTATCTCGGCGCCGCCTTCGCGCTCGAGCCGATCCTGACCCAATCGGCCTATTTCCGCCCGCACAACCGCTCGGAAGAGTTGCCGAATCTCTATTTCGTCGGAGCCGGCACGCACCCCGGCGCCGGATTGCCGGGCGTGCTCTCCTCGGCCAAGATCGCCGCCGCGCTGATCGGCGACGGTTGAGTCGCGCTCGTTCTGGGCGTCTCGGCTTGAGCGGGCAAGCATTATCACGCCGCGCCTCCAGCCGCGCTCGACCTCCAGCAAAGGCGGACAAACGCCGCGGCGATGCCCGGCAACGCGCCGAGCTTCCGCGTCAGCGGGACGCACGCCCGACCGCTGAAGACGTCGTAGTCCTGTTCCTCGATGGCGTTCAAGATCGTTGCGTAGAGTTGGCCGGCGGCAATCGTCGTCACCTGGCCGGTCGGAGACAATGCCGGGAGTCCTTGCCATGCGTCCGCATAGAGCCGGCGGGCGCGCGTGATTTCGAAAGCGAGCAGGTCGGCGAAGCGACCGTTCGGTTGGCCGCGCAAGACCGCGTCCGGATCGCATCCGAACGCCCGCAGCTCGTCCAGCGGCAGGTAGAGGCGACCGCGGCGCGCATCTTCCCCAACGTCGCGCAGGATGTTGGTGAGTTGCATCGCGATCCCGAGGTCGACCGCGTGCGGCAAAGCGCTCTCATCCCGGCACCCCAAAATCGGCGCGGCCATGAGGCCGACGGTGCCCGCGACGTGATAGCAATAGCGCCGCAGTTCGTCCCAGGTCGCGTAGCGGCGGGGCGCGAGATCCATGCGCACGCCGCTCAGCAAGTCGCGTGCAGCCGTTTCCGGCACGCGGTATCGCTGGCGGGCGGCAGCGAACGCGACGGCGACCGGATCGATCGGGGCGTCGAGTTGCCGCTCCCAGTCGTCCAACGCCTGCGCCGCCGCCTCCGCGTCGGACGAGCGATCGGCGAGGTCATCGGCGATGCGGCAATACGCGTAGGCCGCGTGCATGGCGCGCCGCCGGGCCGGCGGCAGAAAGCGGCTGGCGAAGTAGAAGGTGCGCGCGTGGGCGCGGGCGATCCGATCGCAGGCGCGCCAGTCGATCCCGCCGGCGGGCTCACCCCCTGGCCAAGGTGACGCCTGAGCTTGAAGACCAGCTCGCTGCGCCAGCAACCCCATGGGTCACGCTCGCTCGCCCACGCCGTCGATGACGCGATTCACTTGGCGAAGCCGCGCCAGGGTGCCGGCTCCGCCGCAAAACATGGCGACGCGCAGTTTGTCGATCGTCGACGCCAGCGCCGCGTTCGCTGCCGCCTCCGACGCAGCGGCCGTACGCAGCAGCGGCGCCGCGAAGCCGGCGAAGGCGGCACGGCTTCGTGACCCATGGGGTTGCTGGCGTGGACGAGCATCGTCCCCGACCTGCGGGACGCCACGGGGATGCAGCACGCGGATCCAGTGGTCCATCAGCAGCCGCTGGTGGTGATCCGGCAAACCGCGGGCGATCCGAGCATCCTCGACCTGAGCGCCCACCTGCTCTCCATCGCGAGCAAGGGGACATGATGCGGAACGGCGCGGCCAAGCCCGTGCGCCATAGGTCGCGCGATGTGGTCACCGACCCACGAGCGCGCCTGTCGCGCCAGACGTCGCTGGTTCCGGTACCATGATTACGCCAGATCGCGCCGGACGGAGGAGGTCGGATGGACAGGATGGGCCCGATGCGGACGATGGCCCAGCGGCTCGGCGGCGGCGTGCTCGTCGTCGGCACGCTCGCCTGGCTCCTGCTCGGCGGGCTCCATGGCGACCTGCCGGGGACGGGCCATCATGACCTGGCGGAGGCGACGCGGCCGTTCTGGCGCGCGCTGCACATCCTGACGATCGTCGCCATCGCCCTCGTCGCGGCGGGGCTGGCCCTGCTCGGGAGCATGCTCGTCGCGCCGCGCGCCGCCGTCCTCGGCCGGCTCGGGATGGCGCTCGTCGTGCCCGCCGGGGCGGTGCTCGGCGTCGGCTTCGCCATCGACGGCTTCGTCCTGGCTGGCCTGGCCGACGCCTACCGCGCGGCGCCGGACGCAAGCGCGCGGCAGATGGCGCTGCTGCAAGCCGACATGATCTTGCGGGTCGTGCGCGCCACCTCGTTTGCGTTCCAGACGCTCTTCGGCCTCGCCGTCGCGGTGCTTGCCGCCGCCATGCTGGTCTCCGCCGAATATCCGCGGTGGTTGTGCGGCCTCGGCCTGCTCGGCGGAATGCTGTGGCTGGTCGGGGGCGCGTTGCTCTTCGTCGCGGCGTCGACGATCGGCGAAGGGCTGGCGATCGGCGCCGTCGCACCAGGCGCGATCTGGTTGCTCGGCGCTGGTTGGCTGGCCTGGCGACGGGGCGCGCCGGCTGGCCGCCCAACGGCCAGCGCTGGGGGGGCGAACGACGCCCGGCGAGGACGCCTGCGGTTCCGATAACGCCCCAGCCTGTTGAAAAACTCCTTCGGAGGGGACAAATGCCCCTGCCCATGCCGTGACGCCCCGGTGCCGCGGGATTGAGCCTGGGCAAATCTGAGCACACTTGGCGACCGCGCGATCCTAATCGGCCGATACGCTGCTTTTTTCAACAGGCTGGAGCGTTCTGGGAACCCGACTCAGGCCGTGCTCCGGTTTGGGGGACGCCGCCCGGCCGCGCTTGCGCAGCGGCACAGCGGCGGGGAACGGCGGCTCCGAACCCCGCTCCGAGACGTTAGGCTACCAGCAGTTGAGCGAGCAACGCGCTGCAGGCCTGCTCGCAGCGGCGGCAGGCGTCGGCGCCGATGCGACACTGTTCCCTGCCGTGCTGGGCATGCG
>JAICJJ010000456.1 GCA_025928535.1 Thermomicrobiales bacterium | reverse complement strand
GTGCAGCAGATCGTCCCGACTGCGGAAATGCAGATAGACGGACGGCGCGGCGACGCCGACCTCGCGGGCGATGGCCCGCAGCGAAACCGCGTCATCCGCGCCGGCTTCAGCCAGCAAGCGGCTGGCGGCGGCGATCAACTCGCCGCGCAGCCGCCCGCCTTCGCCCTGCCGGTTGCGCCGCCGCCCGCCGCTGTCGTCGTCCGCCATCGCCCGATCTTCTCCGCTCCGCGATCGATTGCCGCTTGACAGCATAACCGAACGGTTGTTAGGATGTCGCTGGCTAACAAGTGTTCGGTAGTTTGACGGCGATTCCACACGAACGCTCGTCGGGAAGCGGAAAGGCGGAAGCGATGATGATGATTCAGAGCGCGGGCGCGCGACGTTCGGCAGGCCGCCCCGATCGGACCTCGCCGATGGCGTCGATCCGGAAGGCTCTCGTCGCCGCGTGGGAGCGCAATCCTCCCCTCGCCGTGGTCGGCGTCGGCATGGTCCTGGCGCTGGCGGCGACGCTCGTCGGCCTCGTGCTCGATCCGCGCGTCATCACCGGCGCGCCGGCCTGGTTGAAGCCGGCCAAATTCGCGATCTCGATCGCCGTCTACAGTTTCACGCTGATTTGGCTGCTGTCGTTCATTCGCGGCCATCGCCGGCTCGTGGCGGGCATCGGCTGGGGCGTGGCCGCCGGGTTCGCGCTCGAAATGACGTTGATTGCGCTGCAGGCCGCCCGCGGGACGACGAGTCATTTCAACGTCGCCACCCCGTTCGACGCCGCCGTTTTCGGGACGATGGGCGCGGCCATCGTCGTCGTCTGGCTGCTGAACGCCGGCGCGGCTGTGCTGTTGCTCCGCCAGCGTTTCGTCGATCCCGTCGTCGGCTGGGGTCTCCGACTTGGTCTCATGATCGCGCTGGTCGGGATGGCGCTCGCTTTCCTGATGACGCGGGAAACGCCGGCGCAGGAAGCGGCGGCGGCCGCCACCGGCGCGATGCCGATCGCAGGCGCGCATGCCGTCGGCGTGCCGGACGGCGGCCCGGGGTTGCCGATCGTCGGCTGGAGCACGATCGGCGGCGATCTGCGCGCCGCGCATTTCGTCGGGCTGCACGCGCTGCAGGCGCTGCCGCTGGTCGCCTGGCTCGTCGGTCGCTTTGCCCCGGACTGGCTGTCAATGCGCCGGCGCGTTGCGTTGGTGCAGATCGCCGGCGTCGGCTATCTGGGGTTCACCCTGTTGCTGGCGTGGCAGGCGTTGCGCGGTCAATCGCTGATCGCGCCGGACGGTCTCACGCTCGCGGCGGTCGGCGCGTTGCTGGCGCTGGTCGCCGCCGGAGCGCTGGCGGCGCTTGGTCGCGTCGATCGCTTGCCACGGCGATTGTTCGCCGCGAGATAGCCTGCCGCTCGCCGCCGGTTCGCGATGCTCCGGCCGCGTCGTCGGTTTAAGTAACTGGCGTGGCGGCCGGAGTCGCAACGGCTCCCGACTGCTGCAGCCCCTGCGCGAGCGCGAGGTGCTGCTGGAGCACCGGCAAATCCGTGCTGGCTGCATCTCGAATCTCCGGCGTCGCGCCCTCGGCGATCTCGGTCTTCGCTTCCTCGATGTCTTGCTGATGGTCGGCCACTTCCAATGCAACGTACTGCTGGTCGAAGGCGGCGCCGCTGAACGTCTGCAGCGCCTGCAAAGCCCATTGTTGGGGCGGCGCTGGCCGGTCAGGAACGTGGAGGCCAAGGCGCTGGGCGAGGGCGAGGGCGTCATTGAGCGATGTCTTGTGGTCGGCGACGAGTTTGGCGCCCAGGTCTTTCACGCCTTGGGACGCGCCCCGCTGTTGAGCGAGTTGGCCGCCGGCGATCTCGAAGCGGTCGCCCTGGATCGAACTCCGGAGCCATTGAGCGTCGAGCGCGCCGACGGCCGCGGTGGGACTGCTGACCGGGGAAGCTTGTTGGGCGCGGGCCAGACGTGGGCCGACGGCGGCGGCGAGGAGGGCGACACTGGCGCCGCGCAACAGCCCGCGACGCGAGGGCAACGAATCAGACGAGGCGGGGAACGGCGACATCGCAACCTCCTTGCGCGGAAATGCCGCCACCACACGTGGCGTGTCGTTCCCCGGACGCACTGGCGATGCCAAGGTCAACAAGGATCGACGCGGCGCCAGGCGACATGAGAATCGGGGCGCCCGCCGGCGGGCGCCCCGATCCGTTTTCGCGCGTTATGCGGCTGCCGGCTAGCGGTCGACCGAGCCGAGGACGATGTCGATGGTGCCGATGAGGGCGACGACATCGGCCAGCATCGCCCCTTGGGCGATGTGCGGCAAGACCGCGAGATTGACGAAATCGGGCGTGCGGATGCGGAAGCGATACGGCAGCGGACTGCCGTCGGAAACGAAGTAGTAGCCGTTTTCGCCTTTCGGGTGCTCGACCGCCGCGTACGCTTCGCCGACCGGCGGGCTGAACCCCTTGATCACCCAGATGAAATGGCGCTGCATGTCTTCGGCGGTCGTCATCGTGCCCTTGTGGGGCGGGATGACGTAGGCCGATTCGTAGGCCATCAGCGGCGTGTCCATCCCCTCGCAGGCGTCGAGGCATTGCTCGATGATGCGGATCGCCTGCCGCATTTCTTCCATCCGGACCAGATAGCGGTCGTACGTGTCGCCGTGCTGGCCGAGCGGCACCTCGAAATCGAGGCGGTCGTAGACGAGATACGGCATCGCCTTGCGGATGTCGTAGTTGATGCCGGAGCCGCGCAGGCAGGCGCCCGTCAGCGAATAGGAGATGGCGGCTTCGGGCGAAATCGCGCCCACGCCCTTGGTGCGCGCTTCCCAGATCGGGTTGGCCGAGAGCAGGTCGGCGTATTCGCGCTGGCGGCTGGGGAAAATGCGGCAAAAATCGCGGACCATGCCGGGAAGCGGTTCCGGGATCGGCCGGCTGAAGCCGCCGATTTCCATCATGTTGGTCGTCAGCCGGGCGCCGCAAAACATCTCGAAAAGGTCGAGAATGATTTCCCGCTCGCGAAAGCAGTAGAGCGACATCGACAGCGCGCCGATGTCGAGCGCGTGCGTGCCGAGCCAGACGAGGTG
>JAICJJ010000473.1 GCA_025928535.1 Thermomicrobiales bacterium | reverse complement strand
GGAAGAACGAAACCCTTCGCTCATCCAGCCGCGTGAACTGATCGTCTCTCGGATGACCAAGCGACATCACTGTGCAGCAATTAACGCTTACGCTACATGGGAAACATGACCCACGTATGAACAGTTCATGAAATATCCATGATGCTAGCACAATTTTTTGATAATCGGCGGTTTGCGACTCGCGACGCCGCTGAATGCGGCCACCAGGCGTCGACTGCGGCGCCATGCCCGGCCACGGTTCGCCCAGCCGGCTCCAATTGATCTCGTCCGGGCGATGGACGGTGAGCGGTCGAGCTGATCGCTCGTTTCCTCGCGGCGTGGCGACGCCGGCTGCCGCTCACCCCGCGCGTAGCGCCAGCGCTTCGCGGTAGCGTCGTTCCGCGTCGTCGGCGCCTGCGTCGTCGCCGAGGCGGCGCAAGGCGAAGCGCAAGATGTCGTACGGGCCTTCGTAGAGCGCCGGCGGATGGCGAAAGCCGATGCGCGGCGTCGTCGCGCCCGCCCCGAAGGCCAGCCCCGTCGCCGCCGAGAGCCGCGCCCAGTAGGCCGCTTGCGCCGGCCGCCCGGCTTGCCAGGCGGCGTAGCCGGCCAGCCAGGGCAATTCGGCCAGGCCGGCATGGCGCGCCATTCCCGCCGCGCAGGCTTCGATCGCCCGGTCGTGGTCGCCCAGATCGAGCCAGCACCGGGCGGCGCGATACATCGCCCACGCGCCTTCCTCGTCCCAGCCGCGCAGCGCCCAGCAGCGCTCGAAGGCGGCGATCGCCTCCTCCCGCCGTCCGAGGGTGTCGAGCGAATCGCCGAGGTAATAGAACCAGCGGGCGTCGTCCGGATGGGCGGCGGTGTGGCGGGTCAGAATGGCGACATCGCGCTCCGCCTTGCGCCAGTAGCCGTCGGCGCTTTTCGGAATCTCGTGAAAGACCGGTCCGGTCAAGTCGCCGCGCCGGCCTTCGGCGAGAAACGCTTCGTGCGTCGGCCCTTCGAAGCGGCCGCGTGCCGGCAGCCGGAAAAAGCGTTCCTTGCCGTAGGAGCCGTCGGCGTAGGCGATCAGCATGACATCGAGATCGACCGCGGCGAGGGAGGCCCGAATGTCGAAATCGCGCGGGTCGATCCGCTCGTCGGTGTCGAGGATCACGGCCCAGTCGGCGCCATAGTCGGCCGCCGCGTCGAGCGCCGCGTTGCGCGCCGCCGCGAAGTCGTCGATCCAGGGAAACGACCGGACGACGAGTTTGTCGCCCGCGACGGAGCGGGCGACCGCGAGCGTCTCGTCGGCGATGCCGGTGTCGAGCAGGATGCAGGCGTCGACCCAATCGACCACGCTGCGCAGCGCGTCGCCGACGATCGCCGCGCTGTCGCCGGCCAGCGTCACCGAGACGAGTCGCAGCGTGGGGGGGAACGGCGTGATGCCCTGCGCGTCTGATTCATCCTGCATCGTCGCGATCACATCGTCCGGCCGCAACACGGCGATTTCCTCCGATTCGGTCTGATCCGCTGTCGTTTCCTGCCGCTCCAGCACGGCGAGCAGGCCGAGCGGAAACGGAAAGGCGTGGAGCCCGCGCGGGGCGAGGCCGGCGACCGGGCGGAGCAGGGCGATGGCGTCGCACAGCGGAATCGACGCCAGCCACGCTTCGCGATCTTCGACGCCGTAGGCGATCGCCAGCGTCTCGCCGCGGCGGGCGAGGCCGGTCGCGTATTCGATGGCGGCGCCGCGGAACCGGAAGGGGTGCGACAGGGCGGCGATGCGAAAATCCGGGTCGAGGCGGACGAAGCGGTGGAGGTAGGTCTTGCCGCCGTCGTCGCGATGGATCACGTCGTGGACGAGGCACAGCCAGCCGCCGTCGATGGCGACGAGTTGCGAGCCGCCGCGCAGATCGCGCGCCAGGTAGGGCGCGTCGTGAAAGCGGGCGAGGGCGAGGGCGCCAGTGTCCGGATCGCAATCGAGCACGGCGGTCGGGCCGAGGGAATAGACGAGCGCGAGCGCGGCGCCATCGGCGGCCGGCATCCAGTTTTTTTCGTGCAGGCCAGGCGCGGCCGGCGAAAGGAGTCGGAGATTGGCAAAGGCGGCCGCGGCCGGATCGAAATCGAGCAACGCGACCTGACAGGTTCCGTCCGGATTGCGGTCCCGCGTCGCCGCCGCCGCCAGCCACCGCGATCCGAGGCGGATAAGGCGGCAATCTTCGTAATCCTGGACGATGAAGGGAAAGCGCCCCGCCGTTTCGGTCAGGTCGGAGACCGGACGAGCCGACCCGCTTGGCCGCAGATCGGCGTCGTAGCGGAGGAGGCAATAGGCGGTGCGCACCTGCGGGCCGTCGGTCGCGACGACGTAGGATGCCGGCGGCTCGACCCGGTAGTTCGACGTCCGCAGCAGCACGATCCAACCGTCGCCATCCGCCTCGACCGCCGGGTTGAAGCGCGTCCACCCGGCGGGAACCGGGACGTCGATCGCCGTCTCGCGCAGGCCCGACGCGAGCGCGGGGAGGGTTGGCGCGTAGTGGACCTGATTGGCGTGGGTCGCGGCGCGGACGTTGGCGGGCAGATCGGGCAGGTTGAGCAGCCGATCGCAGGCGAGCCGTCCTTCGGCAAGCCGGCTCTCGTAGAACGCGTCGATCGAGACGCGAAACAAACCGTCCCATTCGGCCCGATCGGCCATGGCCCCGTCCTCCGCCGATTCCCGACGACGCTTAGTATAGTGACGATTGACGACGACGGCCCTCACCCCCAACCCCTCTCCCGCTGCGGCGAGAGAGGGGAGACGGATCGTGCTCCCCTCGCCCATTGCGATGGGAGAGGGGCGGGGGGTGAGGGAACTCCGGGAGCCAGGCCGCTGCCACACCCCGCCGCGTTCGACGAGGCGCTTTCCGCGCCGACATTTCTCGTCAACCTGACGCGCCGGCCGGACCGGCTGGCGGC
>JAICJJ010000528.1 GCA_025928535.1 Thermomicrobiales bacterium | reverse complement strand
TTCTCGCCATCGGCGACAAGAAGATCGACGCCCAGACGCGCTTCAGTGAAGCCCTCTTCGCCTACCAGCCGGGACAGACGGTCCCGGTGCTGGTCCAACGGGGCGCCGGGCAACGGACCGTGCAGGTGACGCTGGGCGAACGTCCGCGCTGATCGCCGGGCGCATCTGCCTGTGCTTGTTGCGCGCCGGAACGCCCGGCGCTTCCTGGAATCATGGGATGGATGAACGCGGCCTGACCATTCGCGACCTCGATCCGGACAACACCGACGATGTGCGGCAGGCGGCGGCGGTGCTGTCCGAGGCGTTGCCGAACGCCTGGCCGACCCTGCCGGAGGCGCTGGCCGAGGTGCGGGAAGCCCTGGCGCCGGGGCGGGTTTGCCTGGCCGCCTGGAACGGAAACGACCTGGTCGGCTGGGTCGGCGGCATTCCCGATTATTCGCACGCCTGGGAATTGCATCCGCTGGTGGTGCGCGCCGACGCCCGAAGGCGCGGCGTCGGCCGGGCGCTGGTGGCGGCGCTGGAAGCGCGGGCATGCGCGGCCGGCGCGTTGACGCTCTACCTCGGCACGGACGACGACTGGCCGACGCCCCGCACCTCCGCTGGCGGCATCGATCTCTGGCCCGACCCGCTGCTCCACGCCGCCGGACTCGAACCGGGACCGCACCCGGCCGGGTTTTACCGACGGGTCGGCTTCACCGTGATCGGCTTGCTGCCCGACGCCAATGGCCCCGGCAAGCCGGACATCTTCATGGCCAAGCGGCTGGGCGGCGCGCCGGCCGCCGAAGCGCCCGAGGGGGCAGGGTGAGCGCGTCGGTCACGGCGCTTCCGATCCAGCGTCCGGCCGCATGACGCCCGGATCGGGCGGCGGAAATGGCGCCGGCGGGTCGGCCGGCGGCGCGTCCGCGGGCCGGCCGGGCGCGACCGGCAACCGGATGGTGAAGATCGAGCCGGCGCCGGGGGAACTGCGCGCTTCGATCGATCCGCCGTGGAGGTCGATCAATTTCCGGGCGATGGCCAGCCCGAGGCCGGCCCCGCCGAAGCGGCGGTGCGTGCTGTCGTCGGCCTGGCGAAACTCGTCGAAGATGTGCGGCAACGCGTCCGCGGCGATGCCGATGCCGGTGTCGGCAACCACGATCTCGACCCAGCCCTCGTGGGATCGCGCGGAAATCGCGATCGCGCCCCGCTCGGTGAATTTGACCGCGTTGCCGATCACATTGAGCAGCGCCTGGAGCAACCGGTCCGGATCGGCGGCGACCGGCGGCAGGTCGAGCGGCGCCGCCACCTCGATCCGCACATCGGGACCCGGCGCCGGCGCGAGATTGCGAAGGGCTGCCCTGATGACCGGCGGGACCGCCGTCGGCACGATCGTCAGCCGCAACTTGCCGGCTTCGATCCGCGCCAGATCGAGCAATTCGTTGACGAGGGCGACGAGCCGATCGACGTTGGTCGTGACGATGTCGAAGTCTTCTTTCTGCTCGAGCGACAAGACCGGTTCCGCTTCTTCCCGCAGGAGTTGCACGTAGCCGCGGATCGCGGTCAATGGCGTGCGCAGTTCGTGCGCCGTCATAGAGAGAAACGCCGTCTTGCTCCGGTCCGCCGCTTCGGCCGCTTCTTTCGCCTGCCGCATGGCGTCTTCGGCCCGCTTGAGATCGGACACGTCGACCAACACCCCTTGCCAATACGGCGGTTGGTCGGCCGCGCCCTGGATCAGCACCGCTTCGTCCCGCACCCAGACCCAGTCGTCGCGTCGCGTCCGTAGCCGGTATTGCGCGGCCGTCCGCTCGCCGACGGCGACCTGGCCGAGTTCGGCCGGCGGCAAGGCGGCGCGATCGTCGGGATGCACGCGGTCGGCCAGAAACCCGGGGCGGCCGACGATCTCCCGCGGCCGGTAGCCGAGCAAGGCGCGGACGCGCGGGCTGACGTAGTCGAACGCGGCCGGCGAAGCCGGGGAGCGGGCATAGACGACCGCCGGCGTCTGTTCGACGAGCGCGCGGAAGCGCGACTCCGCGGTCCGCGCCTGCTCGGCCACGCGGCGGGTCTCGGTGACGTCCTGAATGGCGCCGGCGATGCGGAGTCCGGCATCGTCGTTGGCGCGCCGCGCTTCGGCGCGGGCGTGGACGATCCGTTCGTCGCCGTCCGGCAGGCGCAGCCGGTGATCGAGCTCGAACCGGGCGCCGCGCTCGATCGCCGCGCGCAGCGCCGCGCCGACGGCGGCGCGATCGTCCGGATGGACCAGATCGAGCAGCGCATCGAGCGCGAGATCGGGCGTGTCGGCGCCGAGGCCGAGGATGCGCCACGCTTCCGCCGAACCGCGCAGTCGGCCGCTGGCGGAATCCCATTCCCAGTTGCCAAGCCGCGCCAACCGCTGCGCTTCGGCCAGATTCGCTTCGCTGATCCGCCGCGCCTGCTCCGCCGCCGCGCGCAACTGCAATTGATGGCGCAGGGCGAGCCAGGTGGCGACCAGCGGCACGGCCAACAACGCCAGCGC
>JAICJJ010000408.1 GCA_025928535.1 Thermomicrobiales bacterium | reverse complement strand
AGGAGGCCGCCCTCGATCGCATCGGGCGGAGCGACGACTGGCGTTCCCGGCTGCGCGGCCGGCACGCATTGATCGTCGGCTGCGTGTTGATCGCGGCGCTGGCGCTGGTCAGCCTTTTCGCGCCGATCCTCGCGCCGTACGATCCGACCGACATCCATCCGATCGACGGCTTGAAGCCCCCGTCCGCCGAGTTCTTGCTCGGCACCGACAATCTCGGCCGCGACATCCTGAGCCGGATCATCTTCGCCGCGCGGACGTCGCTCCTCGTCGCGCTCGGTTCGGTGGCGGTCGCCGTCGCCGTCGGCGTGCCACTCGGCTTGCTGGCGGGGTACGTCGGCGGCAACGTCGACAGCGTCATCATGCGCGTCCTCGACGCCATCCTCGCCTTTCCCGTGATCTTGCTCGCCATCCTCGTCGTCGCCACCCTCGGCACGCGCACGATCAACCTCGTGCTCACCATCGGCTTCGTCTTCATCCCCTATTTCACGCGGCTGGTCCGGGGCAACGTGCTGGCGTTGAAACAGCGCGAATTCGTCGAGGCGAGCCGCGCGCTCGGAGCCGGCAATCTGCATCTGGTGACCCGCGACATCTTGCCGAACATCCTGTCGTCGGTGATCATCCAGGCCAGCCTGTCGATGTCGCTGGCGGTCCTGATCGAAGCGTCGCTCAGTTACCTCGGCCTCGGCGTGCAGGAGCCGACGCCAGCCTGGGGCTCGATGCTGCAAAACTCGCAACTCTACCTGCGCGAAGCGCCCTGGTTCGTCCTCGCGCCGGGCCTCTGCATTTTCCTGTCGGTGCTCGCGTTCAACCTGGTCGGCGACGGCTTGCGCGACGCGCTCGACGTCGCCAGCCGGCGCCGCTAGCCGAGTCGGGGAGTCGGGGAGTCAAGGAGTCGGGAAGCACGTATCCGGTCATGCCGAGCTTGTCGAGGCATCTCGTTCTCTGTCGCCACGAACGACGAGATCCTTCGACTCCGCTCACGATGACGCGGAGAATGGGGCGGGATGACGCGGGGGCGCCGCGCCTCGCCATACACTGACGGGGCGCCCTGGCCGAATCGAGGCCGAATCGAGGCCGAATCGAAGAAGGAGGAACGGGATGGACTTGCTCGGCTACAGCGACCGGCTCAGCGCCGGGCCGGGCGACGAGATTCGCTTCATGGTCAGTTCGGCGCATCCGACCTACCGCGCGGATCTGGTCCGCCTGATCCACGGCGACCTCGATCCGCGGGGTCCCGGCTTCAAGGCGGACGACATCCCGGCGCCGTTCGCCGGCGACTACCCCGGCGTCATCCAGCCGATCCCGACCGGCTCGTGCGTCGTCGTTCCCGCCGATCCGCGGCTGGCTCCGGAAGCGGGCGTCACGATCCAGGCTTGGCTGATGCCGACGCTGCGGACGGGCGAACGGCAGACGGTGTTCGGCCGGTGGTCGCACGCCGCCAACGCCGGCTACGACCTGGCGCTGGACGCGGACGGCCTTCTCGTCTTTCGCGTTGGCGACGGCGCCGGCCACGTCGAGACCGTGACGTCCGGCGCGCCGATCCGGTTCGGCGCCTGGTCGTTCATTGCGGCTTCGTTCGACGCCGCCACCGGCCGCATCGCGGTCGATCATCATCCGATCGAAGGTTGGCCGCGTGAGCCGGAAGCGGCGCGGGCGGAACGGACGACGGCGCTTCGCGGGATCGGCGCGGCCGAGGCGCCGCTCGTCATGGCCGCGGCGTGGCGGGGCGACGGCGACGGACCGGCCGCCTTCGGCGAGCATTTCAACGGCAAGATCGACCGGCCCCGCTTGTTCGGCCGGGCGCTTGCGGTGGAGGAGATGGCCGGCCTCGCCGCCGGCGACGATCCAGCCAGCATCGCCGGCGCGGTCGCGATCTGGGATTTCGCGCAGGACATGGCGACCTCGCGCGTCGTCGATGCGTCGCCGAACGCATTGCATGGCCGGACGATCAACCGGCCGGCGCGGGCGATGACCGGCGCGAACTGGCGCGGCGACGAAATGCGGGCGGCGGCGCGGCCAGCCGAATACGGCGCGATCCACTTTCACGACGACGATCTCGACGACGCCGGCTGGGTGAGCGATTTTGCGTACACCGTGCCCGACGACCTGGCGAGCGGGGTCTACGCGGCCCGCCTCCGGGCCGGCGACGACGAAGATTACGTGCCCTTCGTCGTCCGGCCGCGACTCGGCCGGGCGAACGCGCCGATCGCCTATCTGATGCCGACCTTCACCTACCTCGCCTACGCCGACGAGCACATGCCGATCGCCCCGCCGGACATCTTTCCGTTTCTCGACAACAGCCTCAACGCGCGGGAACTGGCCTATCTGGAGCGCCACCGCCTGAACAGCCTCTACGACACCCACCGCGACGGTTCCGGCGTCTGCTACGTGTCGTGGCGGCGGCCGCTCCTGAACATGCGGCCCAGCCTGCCGTTTCGCGGCTTTTCCGCCGCCGAGCATTTCGCCGCGGACCTCTATCTGATCGACTGGATGGAGGCCAAGGGCTATCGCTACGACGTGATCGCGGACGAAAATCTCCACACCGACGGTCAGGCGCTCCTTGCGCCCTATCGGGTGGTGGTCACCGGCACCCATCCCGAATACTGGACCGCGCCGATGCTCGACTCGCTGCAGGCCTATCTCGACGACGGCGGGCGCGTCATGTATCTCGGCGGCAACGGTTTTTACTGGGTGACGGCGGTCGATCCCGAATTGCCGCACCTGATCGAGGTGCGGCGCTGGGGCGGCACCGGCACCTGGCGCGCAAAGCCCGGCGAGTTCCATCTGAGCACGACCGGCGAGATGGGCGGGCTCTGGCGCAATCGCAACCGCGCGCCGCAGAAGATGCTCGGCGTCGGCTTCACCGCCCAGGGGTTCGACTATTCGCGGCCATACCGCCGCTTGCCCGATTCGTTCGACCCACGGGCCGCGTTCATCTTCGAGGGCATCGGTCCCGACGAGGTGATCGGCGACTTTCCGGCGCTGACGCTGCGCCACGGCGTCGCCGGCTACGAAATCGACCGCGCCGACGAAGCGCTCGGCACGCCCGCGCACGCGCTGGTGATGGCGACGGCGACGGGCTTTTCCGATTCGTACCAACACGTCATCGAAGAAGTGACCGCGACCGACGGCGCGCAAGGCGGCACGCGGGAGCCGCTGGTGCGCGCGGACATCGTGTTGTTCGAGACGGCCAACGGCGGCGCGGTCTTTTCGGTCGGCTCGATCGCCTGGTGCGGCGGCCTGTCGCACAACGACTACGACAACAACGTCTCGCGCCTGACCGGCAACGTGCTGACCCGCTTCATGCGCGACGAGCCGTTGTAAGGAGCGACGTTGCGTTCGTCAGCAAGCGCGAGCGTGACCATCCGGTCATTCTTGCGCGGCATGCGTGTCAACGACATGCTGCAGGATCGCTGATAGAGGCACGGCATGCCGGTCAATCGCCACTCGGCCCGGTAGGGGCATGGCACGCCGTGCCCTGTGGTCCGAAGGCCCACGACCAGGT
>JAICJJ010000323.1 GCA_025928535.1 Thermomicrobiales bacterium | reverse complement strand
CGCGAGGTCGGCCGCGAAGACGGGCGGCGCCACCGGGTAGAGCAGAGCCGCCACGGACAGACAGCCGATGGCGGCGATGTAGACGAAATCGGGCAAGATGCCGTAGTAGCGGGAAAAGAGATATTCGCCTTCCCGTTGTCCGACCGCGTAGTTCAGGGTGAAGATCAGGTCGGCCAGATAGAGGACAGTCAGGCCGACGCCGATCAGGATCAGCGCCGGCCGGCCTTGGACCATCGACCGGCCCGGATCGCCGTGAACGAGCGTGACGGTCATCCAGACGAGAAAGACGTCGGTCGTGGTGTAGAGGATGTCGAGCGCGTATCCGACAGTCAGCGGGCCGCCGTTGGTCGAGAGCAGCAACTTGAAATCGGCGCCGTGGAAGATGGCCAGCAGCGCGATGTTGGCGCCGAGAAAGATGGCCAGCATTTGCGCATGGGCGTTGATCGCTTCGAGGACGTCGAAGCGCCGGCCCTGCTCGTCGACGTGCCCTTCGAGGATGATGAAGATCGCCGCCGTCCAGCAGATGATGGCCACGACCGGCCCGAGATCGAACCAGGACGGATAGAGCGGCAGCGTCGCGGCGACGAAGCCCTGCCCGAGCAAGCCGAATTCGGCGAGCGCCCAGGAGAGCAAGCCGAGCGCGAAGACGGCCAGGCCGACGACGTATCGCCGCTCCCTCGGCCGCTCGTCGCGGCGGAGGTGAGCAACAATGCGGCGCAGGGCGAAGAGCGCCGCGACGAACGGCGGCACGCCTTGCAGCCCGGCCACGTAGCGATACCACTCCGCGGTGCGGCCAGTCGCCCAGATGACGTAGAGGACGATCAGCAAGGCGAGCGACAGGCCGACGATGGCGAGGATTGGCCGCGCGGCCGGGGCGCGCGCTCGCCGCCGGAGCATCCGGCCGTTCGCCGTTCGCGCCATGCGACCTCCCGGGGTTGGCTGATGCGCGACGCCGTCACGATGCCCAGGCGACGCATTGTCGCATGACGATCGCGACGCTCGGACTGGAAAACCGGCGTAGCCGGCGCTGCGGGCCGCAGGCGATCTTCCCTCGCCGCCGCAACACTCCCTGTAGTAGCCCACGATCCGAATGACACTACCCCTAGTGGTTGCTGTGACAATTTGGCCATTGACAACGGCCGGTCGCGGTCGTATCTTCGGCTCCTCATCGGTTCGCTCCCACAATCCTGGGGGCGAGGCAAGAGGGAACCCGGTGGAAATCCGGGGCTGCCCCGCAGCGGTGAGTGGGAACGACCGCCATCAGAAGCACTGGCCCGGCTCCGGACTGGGAAGCGATGGCTGGTAGGAACGCCGATCGCGCCAGCGCGAACGGCCCGCCCACGAGTCCGAAGACCTGCCGACGAGCCACGCCGAAGCGGCGTGGGAGCGACCCGGGTCTCCGCGGGAGGGGCTGACGGGCAGCGTCGTGCGCTTCGGCGCGGCGTTCGCCGGTCCTCGTTCCGCGCATCGTTCGGGTCACGGTCGTCGTCCGCGGGGGCGACGGTCGGCGTCGTCGCGCGCCCTGACGGACGTCAGGAGTCGCCGCGGCGCGTCGTCAGCGTCTCCGCCTGGTTCCCGCGTCGCAGCAAGGGTGGCCGCTCCCCCGGCGGACCACGAGTCGGAGCGCGTCATGGTCAGGTCATGGGAAGAACGCAACGGAACCGAATCCGGCGGCGGGGCGGCGCTCGATGCACGCTTCGCCGGCCGACTCGTCCACAAACGGGATGGACGGGTCGTCCCATTCGATCGCTCGCGCATTGGCCATGCGGTGGAGATGGCCGTTCGCGCCGAACTGGGCCGGCCGTTTCCCGATCCGATCGCGGCGGTCGCGGCGCGGCAGGTCGATGCGGTCGTCGACGCCGTGCTGGCGGCGCTGCCGCCGGTGGCCGAAGGCGAGGTGGTCGCCGGGGTCGAAGCGATCCAAGATGAAGTCGAACGGGCGTTGATGGCCTCCGGCGCGTTCGCGGTCGCGCGCCGCTACATCGTCTACCGGGAAGCGCGGGCGCGGCGGCGCGACGAGGCGGCGTTGCGGCTGATCGACGCCGACGGGCAGGAAATTCTGCTCAATCTCGCCCTGCTGCGGGCCTGGATCGGCGAAGCCTGCGCCGGCCATGAAGCGCGCGTCTCCGCCAAGGCGATCGCCGACGACGTGCTGGCCGGACTGCCGGCCGGCGCGACGCTGGCCGATCTGGAGCGGTCGATCGTCCTCGCGGCCCGAACCCGAATCGAACTCGACCCGGCCTATTCGTTCGTGGCGGCGCGGGGGTTGCTGCGCGGCCTCTACGCCGAGGCGCTGGGGAAGCGGGTCGGCATCGACGAAGCGCGCGCCGCCTACCCGGCCGCGTTCGCCGCCTACGTGCGACGCGGCGTCGAACTCGAATTGCTCTCCCCGGAATTGCTGGACTTCGATCTGGAACGGCTCGGAGCGGCGCTCGCGCCGGAACGCGATCTCGTCTTCCAATATCTCGGCTTGCAGACGCTCTACGATCGCTATCTGATCCACCATCAGGGGCGCCGGCTCGAATTGCCTCAGATGCTCTGGATGCGGGTGGCGATGGGTCTGGCCTTGCGGGAAGACGACCGCGAAGCGCGGGCGATCGCCTTTTACGATCTGATTTCGTCGTTCCGCTTTTGCCCTTCGACGCCGACGCTCTTCAACGCCGGCACGCGCTTTCCGCAACTCTCGTCCTGCTACCTGACGACGGTCGGCGACGATCTGGGCGACATCTTCAAGACGATCCGCGACAACGCGCTGCTGTCGAAATGGAGCGGCGGCATCGGCAACGACTGGACGCCAGTGCGGGCGCTCGGCAGCCACATCAAGGGCACGACCGGCCTCAGCCAGGGGATCGTGCCATTCCTCAAGGTCGCCAACGACACGGCGATCGCGGTCAACCAAGGAGGGAAGAGACGGGGCGCGGTCTGCGCCTATCTCGAAGCGTGGCACCGCGACGTCGAAGAGTTTCTCGATCTGCGGAAAAACACCGGCGACGACCGCCGCCGCACCCACGACATGAACACGGCGCTCTGGTTGCCCGATCTCTTTCTGCAGCGGGTCGAAGCGGACGGCGACTGGACCCTCTTCAGTCCGAGCGACGTTCCCGACCTGCACGATCTTTACGGCGCGGCCTTCACCCGCCGCTACGCCGACTACGAGGCGCTCGCCGATCGGGGGGAGATTCCGGCGCGGCGGCTGCGGGCGGTCGAACTCTGGCGGGCTATGCTGACCGCGCTCTTCGAAACGGGGCATCCCTGGATCACCTTCAAGGACGCGGCGAATGTCCGCAGTCCGCAAGATCACGCCGGGGTCGTCCACAACTCGAATCTCTGCACGGAGATCCTGCTCAACACCAGCCGCGACGAAGTCGCCGTCTGCAATCTCGGCTCGGTCAATCTCGCGGCCCACGTCGGACCGGACGGAATCGACCACGACCGCCTGCGGGAAACGGTGCGGATCGGGATGCGGATGCTCGACAACGTGATCGATCTCAACCACTACCCGATTCCGGAAGCGCGGACGGCGAATCTGCGGCACCGGCCGGTCGGCCTCGGGTTGATGGGGTTCCAGGATGCGCTCTGGGAACTCGGCATCGGCTACGCCTCGGAAGCGGCGGTCGAATTCGCCGACCGGAGCATGGAAGCGGTTGCGTACGCCGCGATGCTCGCCTCGGCCGAACTGGCGCAGGAACGGGGCGTCTACCCGTCGTATCCCGGGTCGAAATGGGATCGGGGCCTGCTGCCGATCGACACCGTGCCGCTGCTGGCGGCAGAGCGGGGCGAACCGATCGCGGTCGATTTGAGCGCGACGCTCGACTGGGAGCCCGTGCGAGCGGCGGTGCGCGCCCACGGCATGCGGAACAGCAACACGATGGCGATTGCGCCGACCGCGACCATCGCCAACATCCAGGGGGTCGGGCAGTCGATCGAGCCGCTCTACACGAACCTCTACGTCAAGAGCAATCTCTCCGGCGAATTCACGGTCGTCAATGAACGGCTGGTGCGCGATCTGGCCGAGCGCGGCTTGTGGGACGCCGAGATGCGCGACGACCTCAAATACGAAGACGGCTCGGCGCAAGGGATCGCGCGGATTCCGGACGAGATCAAGGAGCGCTATCCGACCGCGTTCGAGATCGATCCGAGTTGGCTGGTCGCTTGCGCCGCGCGCCGCCAGAAATGGATCGACATGGGTCAATCGCTCAACCTTTACGTCGCCGAACCGTCCGGCCGGCAACTGAGCGACCTGTATCGCTCCGCCTGGCGGCAAGGGCTCAAGACCACCTATTACCTCCGCTCGCGCGGG